>CAYXQV010000057.1:0-12438 GCA_964467505.1 uncultured Hyphomonadaceae bacterium
GCAGGGCTGCAAAACACCCGAACAAAGGCCGCCTTCGAAAGAGGGCGGCTTTTTTGCGACTGGCGACAATCCGCGGTCCCTTCACAATTCCTCCACAAGCCCGGTTGACGCGGGCGCGGCGGTGCCATACACACACGTTTTCGCGGGTCGGCCGTACGTGATTTCAGCGTAAACGCTTCCCACCGAAACGAGACATTCAATTGCCGCAAGTCGGCCGGATGCGCCTTTTGGTTCTGGCGCACGGGCCGTATCGGCTTTTCGTTTGCTGTCAGCCAGCCGCTGTCAGCATTCGGCGTGAGGCAGGACGACATGGAACGACAGAATATCCGGATCAGGCTCAAGGCCTTCGATCACCGCACGCTGGACATGTCGGCGCGCGAGATCGTCTCCACGGCGAAGCGTACCGGCGCCGACGTGCGCGGTCCCATCCCGCTGCCGACCCGCAAGGAGCGGTTCACGGTCAACCGCTCGCCGCATGTGAACAAGAAAAGTCGCGAACAGTTCGAGATCCGCACGCACAAGCGGATTCTCGATATTGTCGATCCGACGCCCCAGACCGTGGACGCGCTGATGAAGCTCGACCTTTCGGCGGGTGTCGGCATCGAGATCAAGCTCGAAGGAGGCCGGTAATGGCACTTCCGGCTGACCGCACGGGCGTGATCGCCCGCAAGCTCGGCATGACGCGCGTCTTCGACGAAGAGGGCCGCCACATTCCCGTGACGGTTCTGGGTCTTGAGGGCTGCCAGGTCGTGGCGCTGCGGACCGATGAGGATCGCGAGGTCCAGATCAATCAGGGGCGCAAGAAAGAGACGAAGACCGTGACCCGGAATGACGGCTACACAGCTGTCGTGATGGGGGCGGGTGATGCCAAGGCCAAGCGCACGACCAAGGCGCAGCGCGGCAGTTTTGCAAAGAACGGTGTCGCGCCCAAGCGCAAGCTTGCCGAGTTCCGCGTCAGTGGCGAATTGCCGGGCGTCGGGGCGCAGGTGCTTGCGGACCATTTCGTGGCCGGTCAGCGCGTCGATGTGGCAGGCCTGACAATCGGGCGCGGCTTTGCCGGCGCGATGAAGCGCTGGAATTTTGGCGGCCTGCGCGCGACCCATGGTGTGTCGCTTTCCCACCGCTCGCTTGGCTCGACCGGCCAGTGTCAGGATCCGGGAAAAGTTTTCAAGGGCAAGAAGATGGCTGGCCAGTATGGCCAGGCGCGACGCACAGTGCAAAATCTCGAAATTGTGCGGACCGACATCGAGCGCGGTCTTCTTCTCGTGCGCGGCGCGATCCCGGGCCATGAGGGTGCCTGGGTTGAGGTGCGCGATGCGGTCAAGCGCGCGCGTCCCGACGCGGCGCCGGCAGCCGGTTCCTTCCGCGCTGCAGACGCGATGGCCGACGGTGAGGGAGCACAGTAATGGAAGTTGCAGTCAAGACGCTCGACGGCAAGTCAGCCGGCAAGGCCCTGCTCGATGAGGCGATATTCGGCATTGAGGACGTTCGCTCGGACATTCTCCACCGCGTTGTGCGCTGGCAACTGGCCAAGCGCCAGGCCGGCACCCACAAGACGCAGACGCGTTCGGAGGTGTCGCGCACAACCAAGAAATATATCCGCCAGAAGGGGACCGGCGGCGCGCGTCATGGTTCGCGAAACGCGCCGATCTTTGTTGGCGGATCGGTGGCGCATGGCCCGCGCGTGCGCAGCCATGCCCATGACCTGCCCAAGAAGCTGCGCCGGCTTGGGCTGGCGCATGCACTTTCCTCCAAGGTGAAGTCCGATGCGGTGATCGTGCTTGATGCTGCCGAACTGGAAGGGCCCCGGACAAAGGAGCTTTCCGGCAAGCTGACGGGTCTTGGAATTGCAAACGCCCTGATCATCGGCGGTGTGAAGCTCAATGAGAATTTTGTGCGCGCTGCACGCAACATTCCGAATGTGGACGTGCTCCCGGTTGCCGGGCTGAATGTCTATGACATCCTGCGCCGCGACCAGCTTGTGGTGACCAGGGATGCGCTCGAGGGCATCCGCGCGCGTTTCGACGTCGCTGGCTCCGGGGAAGGGAAATAAGTCATGACCGAGGTCAATCTGCGCGACTATGACACCATCCTCTCTCCTGTGATCACCGAGAAGGCGACACTGGTGGCCGAGGAAAACAAGATCATTTTCCGGGTGCCGCTGACGGCAACGAAGGTCGAGATCAAGCGGGCCGTTGAAAACCTGTTCAAGGTCGATGTCACGAAGGTCAATACGATCCGGATGAAGGGCAAGACCAAGCGGTTTCGCGGCACCATCGGGCGCCGCCCGGACTGGAAGAAGGCGATTGTGACGCTCAAGGACGGCCAGTCCGTTGATGTGACGACCGGGCTGTAAGGGCGAAAGAGGCGAGACATGGCACTCAAGACATTCAATCCGACTTCGCCTGGCCGTCGCCAACTGGTGCTGGTCAACCGTTCGGGGCTTCACAAGGGGCGTCCGGAAAAGAGCCTCACCGAAGGCCTGAACCGTTCGGGTGGACGCAACAACAAGGGTCGCATCACGGCGCGCCGCATTGGCGGCGGTTCGAAGAAACTGTATCGCCGTGTCGATTTCAAGCGGGCCAAATGGGACGTTCCGGCAAAGGTCGAGCGGCTCGAATATGACCCGAACCGGACCGCGTTCATCGCCCTTATCCGCTATGAGGATGGCGAGCTGTCATATATCGTGGCGCCGCAGCGCCTTGATGTCGGCGACACGGTCATCACGTCGGCGAGTGCGGACATAAAGCCTGGCAATGCCCTGCCGCTCAAATCCATACCGGTCGGCACGATCATCCACAATATCGAGATGAAGCCGGAAAAGGGCGCCCAGATGGTGCGTTCGGCCGGCACATATGCGCAGTTGGTGGGCCGCGAGGCGGGCTATGCGCAGGTCAAGCTGGCGTCCGGCGAGCTGCGGCGGGTGCCCGACAAGTGCCTTGCAACCATCGGTGCGGTCTCCAACCCGGACAATATGAACACGGTGCTCGGCAAGGCCGGCCGCAAGCGTCACATGGGCAAGCGCCCGTCTGTGCGCGGCGTGGTGATGAACCCGTTCGATCACCCCCATGGCGGCGGCGAGGGCAAGTCTTCGGGCGGGCGCCACCCCGTGACGCCTTGGGGCAAGAAGACTCGCGGCCCCAAGACGCGCAAGAACAAGTCAACAGACCGGCTGATCATCCGCCGGCGCAATGCGAAACGATAGGGAGCCGGCGACATGTCCCGTTCTGTCTGGAAAGGCCCGTTTGTCGACAGCTACCTTCTCAAGAAGGCGGCTGCCGCGAAGGATTCTGAAAAGCGCACCGTGATCAAGACCTGGTCGCGTCGCTCCACGATCATGCCTCAATTCGTCGGCCTCAATTTCCAGGTCCACAATGGCAACAAGTTCGTGCCGGTGACGATCAATGAGGAAATGGTCGGACACAAGCTCGGCGAGTTTGCACCGACGCGGACCTATCACGGCCATGGTGCCGACAAGAAAGCGAAGAGGAGATAGGCCATGGGCAAGGCGAAGAATCCTCCGCGCCAGGCGCCCAACGAGGCACGCGCCGTCCTGCGCATGCATCGTTCCAGCCCGCAGAAGCTCAACCTGCTGGCCCAGCAGATACGCGGCCTGACGGTCGAGCGCGCGCTCAATGAACTGGCGTTTTCTCGCAAGCGGTCTGCCGAGCAGGTGCGCAAATGCCTGCAGAGCGCGATCGCGAATGCCGAAAACAATCATGATCTCGATATCGACAGTCTTGTCGTGGCCGAGGCGCATGTCGGCAAGAACATGGTGTTGAAGCGCATCCGGGCGCGGGCCCGGGGACGCGCAGCGCGCATCGTGAAACCTTTCTCGCAGCTCACCATCGTGCTGCGTGACACCTCCATGGAAGCTGCCATGGGTGCGGAACTGGAGGCCGCCTGATGGGACAGAAGATCAACCCGATTAGTCTCCGGCTCGGCATCAATCGCACGTCCGACAGCCGCTGGTATGCGGACACTGCCGATTTCGGCCGGCTCCTGCATGAGGATCTCGCGGTGCGCAAGCATGTTCGCGCACGCCTCAAGCAGGCAGGGATTTCGCGCATCGTGATCGAGCGGCCGCACAAGAAGTGCCTTGTCACGATACACACAGCGCGCCCCGGCCTGGTCATCGGCAAGAAGGGCGCAGACATCGAAAACCTGCGCAAGTCGCTGTCGAAGATCGTTGCCGACGATGTGCGGGTCAATCTGGTGGAGGTGCGCAAGCCGGAAATCGATGCAAGGCTGGTGGCCGACGACATTGCACGCCAGCTTGAGCGCAGGGCCAGTTTCCGCCGCGCGATGAAGCGCTCGATCCAGTCGACCATGCGGCTGGGTGCGCTCGGTGTGCGGGTGATGGTTGCCGGTCGTCTCGGCGGTGCGGAGATTGCCCGGACCGAACAATATGCCGAAGGCTCGGTGCCCCTGCACACGCTGCGCGCAGATATCGATTTCGGCACTGCAGAGGCTTTGACGACCTATGGCATCATCGGGGTCAAGGTGTGGATCTACAAGGGCGAGATCATGGAGCATGATCCGATGGCCCAGGACAAGAAGCTTGAAAGCAGCGGCCAGGCGCGCGCCCGTTCGGGCAATCAGCGCGGCCCCGCCTCTGGCCCGCAAGCTGGTGGAGCAAGCTGATGCTGCAACCCAAACGAACGAAATTCCGCAAGGCTTTCAAGGGGCGCATCAAGGGTGCTTCCAAGGGTGGCACGGCCCTGAATTTCGGGTCCTATGGCCTGAAGGCGCTTGAGCCCGAGCGGGTGACGTCCCGCCAGATCGAGGCCACACGCCGCGCCGTGACGCGTCACATGAAGCGCCAGGGCAAGGTGTGGATCCGCATTTTTCCGGACCTGCCAGTGTCGGCCAAGCCGATCGAGGTGCGCATGGGCAAGGGCAAGGGCTCGGTTGACCGCTGGGTCGCACGGGTCGCACCGGGTCGGATCATGTTCGAGATCGACGGCGTTCCGGAAGATATCGCGCTGGAGGCGCTGCGGCTTGGCGCGGCAAAGCTTCCGATCCGCACCAAGATCGTCAAGCGTATCGAGGGGATCTGAGCCATGACTGCTGAGGATATGCGCTCCAGGAGCGAGGATCAGCTTCGCGAATCGCTTGTGAAGCTGAAAAAGGAACAGTTCAATCTGCGTTTCCAGACTGCCACCGGGCAGGTGGAAAAGACCCATCGTGCCGGAGAGGTGCGCCGCGAGATTGCCCGCATCAAGACGGTGATGCGCGAGAAGGCCCGTCAGGGCGCGTAAGGAGAGATTAGGTCATGCCCAAGCGAGTATTGGAAGGCGTCGTGGTCTCTGCCAGCCAGGACAAGACTGTCGTGGTGCGCGTCGAGCGGACCTATACACACGGCCTGTACAAGAAGATCGTGCGGCGTTCGAAGAAGTACCACGCACATGACGAGGCAAATTCCACCACCATAGGTGCGCGGGTCTCGATCCGCGAATGCAAGCCGCGTTCGAAACTGAAGACGTGGGAAATCGTTTCCGGCGAAGAACTGGCACAGGCCGCCGGGGCGCGCAGTCATGCCGAGACCGGAGACCGTGATGTGGTCGCAGAAACGGCCCAGGGAGATGACGCATGATCCAGATGCAAACCAATCTCCGTGTCGCCGACAATTCCGGTGCGCGGCGCGTGCAGTGCATCAAGGTGCTGGGCGGCGCCGGGCGTCGCTATGCCTCGGTGGGCGACATCATCGTGGTGTCGATCAAGGAGGCCATTCCGACCGGCCGGGTGAAGAAGGGCGATGTGCGCCGCGCGGTCGTGGTGCGCGTGGCCAAGGACATCAAGCGCCCCGATGGCTCGGTCATCCGCTTCGACACGAATGCTGCGGTGCTCGTGAACAATAATGGCGAGCCGATCGGGACGCGCATTTTCGGCCCGGTTCCACGCGAGCTGCGAGCAAAGAACCATATGAAGATCATTTCGCTTGCCCCGGAGGTGCTCTGACATGGCTGCGAAGGTTAAGAAGGGCGACCGCGTCGTCGTGCTGGCCGGGCGCTACAAGGGCGCAAAGGGCGAGGTGCTGAAGGTCATGCCCAAGGATGAGCGCGTCGTGGTGCAGGGCGTCAACGTCGTCACGCGCCACCAGCGCCCCAACCAGATGGATCCCGGCGGGATCAAGCGTTTCGAGGCACCGATCCACGTCTCGAACGTCGCCCATCTCGATCCGCGCGATCAGAAACCGACACGTGTCGGTTTCCGCATCGATGAACATGGCCGCAAGACGCGCTATGCCAAGCGTTCAGGGGAGTCGATTGATGTCTGAGAAATATGAGCCACGCCTGAAGGTGAGGTACCGTGAGCAGATCCGCAATGTGATGCAGGAAAAGTTCAACTATTCCAATCCGATGCAGGTGCCCGGGCTCGACAAGGTCGTGCTCAATATGGGCGTGGGTGACGCGGTCTCCGACTCCAAGCGGATCAAGCTCGCTTTTGAGGAAATGATGCTGATTGCCGGCCAGAAACCGGTGACCACAAAGGCCCGCAAGTCAATCGCCGGGTTCAAGCTTCGTGAGGGAATGCCGATCGGCGTGAAGGTCACGCTGCGGCGCGACCGGATGTTTGAATTCCTCGACCGGCTGACCACGATTGCCCTGCCGCGGGTCAAGGACTTTCGCGGCCTGAATGGCAGGAGTTTTGACGGACGCGGCAATTACGCCATGGGCGTGAGGGAACACATCGTGTTTCCTGAAATCAGCTATGACAAGGTCGAGACCATGCGCGGGCTCGACATCATTGTCTGCACAACGGCCCCCACCGACGAGGAAGCCAAGGCCCTGCTGGCCGAGTGCGGCTTCCCCTTCCGGAACTAGCGCTAGAGGACTTGAACACAGATGGCCAAGAAGAGCGCGATCGAAAAGAACATGAAGCGTCAGCGCATGGTGGCGAAATATGCTGCGCGCCGCGCGAAGCTGAAGGCGATTGCCATGGATGAGGCACTGCCTCTCGAAGAGCGGTTCAGGGCGCGCCTGAAACTTGCGGAGCTGCCGCGCAATTCCGCGCCCAACCGCGTGCGAAATCGCTGTGAGGTGACCGGGCGTCCGCGCGGCTATTACCGCAAGGTGAAAATGTCGCGTATCGCGCTTCGCGAGCTTGGCTCGCAGGGCATGATACCCGGCCTTGTGAAGTCCAGCTGGTAGGAAAGGAGGAGATATCATGAACCTTTCCGATCCCCTCGGCGATATGCTGACCCGTATCCGGAACGCACAGATGCGCAACCAGTCCAAAGTGGTCACGCCCGCGTCGAAACTGCGTGCGCGTGTGCTTGAAGTCCTGCAGGCAGAGGGCTTTATCCGCGGTTATGTCGAAGTCGAAAGAGACGGCCACAAGTCGCTGGAAATCGAGCTGAAATATTATGAAGGCTCACCGGTCATTTCCGAGATGAAACGGGTGTCGAAACCGGGACGCCGGGTCTATTCGTCAGTGACGGATATTCCGCTGGTGCGCAACGGGCTGGGCATCTCCATCCTGTCGACATCCAGGGGCGTGCTGTCTGACCATATGGCCCGCCAGCAAAATGTCGGCGGCGAAATTCTCTGCCGGGTCTTCTAGAGCGGGCCCGGGCAGGAAAGAGGAACGAAACCATGTCACGTATCGGCAAACTTCCGATCGAGATTCCCACGGGCGCCACTGTGAATGTGGATGGCCAGACGGTAACGGCGAAGGGGCCAAAGGGTGAGCTGTCGGTCACGCTTCCCGAGCTGATAACGCCGAGCCTGAAAGACGGTGCGGTGTCGGTCATGCCGCGCGAGGATCTGGTGGCGAAGGCAAACGCTTATCGCAAGGCGTTGAAGGACAGGGGAAAGCGCGAGCCGACCTTTGCGGAATCGCTGGAACCGAATGCGCGCACCCAGTGGGGAACAGCGCGTGCGCAGGTCGCGAACATGGTCCATGGCGTTACCGAGGGCTTCGAGAAATCACTTGAGATCCAGGGCGTTGGTTATCGCGCCCAGATGCAGGGCAGGGATATCAAGCTTTCGCTCGGCTTTTCCCATGATGTCATCTATAACACTCCGAGCGGGATCGAGATCAGGGCCCCGAAACCGACCGAAATCGTCGTGGCCGGCGCCGACAAACAGGTGGTTGGCCAGGTCGCCGCGGAGATACGCGCTTACCGCCCGCCTGAGCCCTACAAGGGCAAGGGTGTGCGCTATGCCGGCGAGTTTGTCCGCCGCAAGGAAGGCAAGAAGAAGTAGTCCGATGAAAACTGTAAGTGTCAAACTCAACCGACGCGCCCAGCGCAACCGCACGCGCCTGAAGAAGCTTTCCAATGGGCGCCCACGCCTGTCGGTTGCGCGCAGCCACAAGAACATCTCTGCCCAGGTCATTGATGATGACAAGGGCGTGACGCTCGCGGCTGCCTCGACACTGGAGGCGGATCTCAGGTCATCCCTGCCGACCGGTGGCGATACGGCGGCGGCGGCGCGGGTTGGCGAATTGCTGGCCGAACGGGCGAAAAAGGCCGGCGTTGATGAAGTTGTCTTCGACCGCGGCGGCTACATGTTTCACGGCCGGGTGAAAGCCCTGGCGGAGGCGGCCCGCGAGGGCGGCCTCAAATTCTAGGAGAGCCTCATGGCTGAACAGCGTGGACGAAGCGGCGGGCGCGACAGGCGCCGTGATCGCGACGAAGAGCAAAGCGAGTTCACCGACAAGCTTGTCGGGATCAACCGTGTTGCCAAGACAGTGAAGGGCGGCAAGAATTTCGGCTTTGCCGCTCTGGTCGTGGTCGGCGACGGCAAGGGTCGTGTCGGTTTTGGCAAGGGCAAGGCGCGCGAGGTTCCCGAAGCGATCCGCAAGGCCACCGAAGAGGCAAAGCGCAATATTGTCCGCGTGCCCCTGCGTGAGGGCCGCACGCTTCACCATGATGCGCGCGGGCGACATGGCGCCGGCAGGATCGTGCTGCGCGCCGCCCCGCCCGGAACCGGCGTGATTGCGGGCGGCCCGATGCGCGCGGTGATGGAAGTGCTCGGGGTCCAGGATGTCGTCGGCAAGTCGGTCGGCACGTCCAATCCCTACAACATGGTGCGCGCGACATTCGATGCGCTGAAGAACCAGGCCAGTCCGCGCTCGGTGGCGTCCAAACGCGGCCTGAAGGTCCAGGACATTGTCTCGCGCCGCACCGATGGGGCGTCTGAGGCCGGTATGGTCGAGACGGCAGGCTGAGGGGAAGGCTGACATGACAGACAAGATGATCACCATCCGCCAGACGGGCTCGCCGATCCGCCGCAACCAGCGACAGCGCGGCACGCTGATCGGGCTTGGGCTGAACAAGGTCGGGCGCGAACGGACACTGAAAGACACCCCGCAGGTGCGCGGAATGCTGACCAAGGTCGCGCACATGGTTGAAATCCTGGAGGAGCAGGCTTAGTCCCCTGTGCCTGACCCTTCGCGCATGCCACTTACGTAGCGGCGTGCGAACCGATAAAGAGCGACAAGATGAAACTGCACGAACTTTCTCCACAACCCGGATCGACCAAGGCGCGCAAGCGCGTGGGTCGCGGCGTCGGCTCGGGCAAGGGCAAGACGGCGGGCCGCGGCGTGAAAGGCCAGAAGGCGCGTTCAGGTGTTGCCGTCAACGGTTTCGAGGGCGGCCAGATGCCGATTTACATGCGTCTGCCCAAGCGCGGCTTCAAGGCGCGCGGCTCCAAGACCCATGCCTGGGTCAATCTCGGTCGGCTGGCAGCGGCGATCGACGCGGGCAAGATCGAGGCAGCGAATGTGACCGAGGAAACGCTGATCGCTGCAGGTCTGGTGCGCCGGCCAAAGGACGGCGTGCGGCTCCTGGCCAAGGGAGATGCGCCGAAAAATGCCACAATCACCGTGACGGGCGCGTCGAAAGCGGCTATTGAGGCGATCGAGGCGGCCGGTGGCTCGGTCACGCTGACCGGGCTGTCAAAGGGTGAAGCCGGCGAGGCCTGAGAGGCGCTGGTTTTTGCCTCTTTGTGCGCCCGGCGCCTTCACAAAGCCGCCCTCGCCGCCAATCTTGGCGGCGTTGTGCATTCATGGGAGGAGGAATTCCCTTGGCTTCTGCTGCCGAACAACTCGCCAGGAACGTGAATTTCGGAAGTTTCGCCAAGGCGAAGGATCTTCACAAACGCATACTCTTCACGCTCGGCATCCTTGTCGTCTACCGGCTCGGGACTTTCATTCCCGTGCCCGGTCTCGACCCGGCCGCCTATGCCGATCTGTTTGCCCAGCAATCGGGCGGTATTCTCGGCAGCGCCAACATGTTTTCCGGCGGGGCGATCGAGCGGATGGGCATATTCGCGCTGAACGTGATGCCCTATATCACCGCGTCGATCATCATCCAGATGATGACCTCGGCCTCTCCCAGTCTTGAACGGCTGAAGAAGGAGGGCGAGTCGGGCCGCAAGCAGATCAACCAGTATACGCGTTACCTGACGCTGCTGTTTGCCATCGTGCAAAGCTTCGGCATCTCGGTCGGGCTTTCGGGTGCGTCTCTCGAGAGCGTGCCGCAATGGTTCTTCGTGCTGACCGGCGTGGTGACCCTGACGGGTGGCACCATGCTGCTGATGTGGATGGGCGAACAGATCACCGCGCGCGGCATTGGCAATGGTATCTCGCTGATCATCTTCGCCGGCATCATCGCCGAAATGCCCAAGGCGATCTTCAACCTCCTGTCGCAGGCGCGCACGACCTCGGTCAATGTCGCCTTCATCCTGCTGATCACGGCGCTGGTGATTGCGCTGGTCGTGTTCATCGTCTTTATCGAACGCTCCCAGCGCCGGCTCCTGATCCAGTATCCAAAGCGCCAGGCGGGCAACCAGATGATGCAGGGCCAGAACTCGTTCCTGCCGCTGAAGATCAACACGTCGGGTGTGATCCCGCCGATCTTTGCGATCGCGATCCTGATGCTGCCGCTGACAGCCGTCGGTTTTTCCGGAGGCACGACAGATCCCGACGCAGTGGCCACCGGCGGGTCCGGTTTCCTGGCCTGGCTGGCGGGCACGTTCAGCCCCGGCTCGTGGACATATATCATCACCTACGGCGCGCTGGTGGCGTTCTTCTGCTTCTTCTACACCTCGATCATGTTCAATCCGCAGGATACGGCCGACAACCTTCGCAAATATGGTGGTTTCATTCCCGGCATCCGGCCTGGCAAGAACACGGCTGCCTATATCGACTATGTGCTGACTCGACTGACGACCATTGGTGCGATTTACTTGGTGTTCGTTTGTATCCTGCCGGAGCTGCTCCGGCGCTATTATCCGGAGATACCCTTCTACATAGGTGGGACATCGCTGCTGATCGTCGTTTCGGTGACCATGGACACGGTCACCCAGATCCAGAGCCACATGATCGCGCACCAGTATGAGGGGATGCTCAAGAAGTCGCGGCTGGGAGGGCGCAAGAGATGAACCTGATACTGTTTGGACCGCCAGCTGCGGGGAAGGGGACCCAGGCGAGGCGGATTGTCGACGCGCGTGGCTATATCCAGTTGTCGACCGGCGACATGCTTCGCGCGGCGCGTGCTTCCGGCTCGCAGCTCGGCCAGCGCGTGGCGAAGATCATGGATGAAGGCGGGCTGGTGTCCGACGAGATCGTGATCGAACTCATCGACGAACAACTCGACGTGCACAAGGGTGCACCGGGCTTTATCTTTGACGGTTTTCCGCGCACGCTCGGCCAGGCCGAAGCGCTTGATGAACTGCTTGAACGGCGCGCAAGCCGGGTTGATCTCGTCATCCGCCTCGTCGTGGACGAAGACGCGCTCATCACCCGGGTGACAAAGCGGTTCGAGGAGGAGGGGCGCAAGGACGACAATCCCGAGACCTTCGTCAACCGCCTTGAAAAATACAATGCTGACACCGCGCCCCTGATCCCGCTTTACGCCGAAAGGGGCAAGCTGGTCGAGGTGGATGGAATGTCCGACATCGATACGGTTTCGGCGGAAATTGATGCCGCACTCACGGGCGGCGGCCACAGCTGAAGGGGTGAGGCTGAAACGCCCGCCAATCAGGTGTTGACGCGGGATTTATCGCCGCTATAACGGCGGACTTCGTCAAGAAGGCAGACGGGTCGTGCGCGCGGAACCGGTTTTCAGCGTCACGACATCGCCATTACCTTCAAACAGACTTTCAAGGAGTTTGGCCCCGTGGCCCGAATTGCCGGTGTAAACATACCCACGAACAAGCGCGTGGAAATCGCGCTGCGCTATATCCATGGTATCGGGCCGACCAAGGCCCGTGAGATCGTCGATTCGGCCGGTATCACACCCGACCGGCGCGTTCAGGATCTCACGGATGCCGAAGTGATCAGGATCCGCGAAACCATTGACCGTGATTACATGGTCGAGGGGGACCTGCGGTCGATCAGGCGGGAAGATCTGTCACAAGACTCCATGTCTACGAGAATACGAAACCATGGCCATGATTGTATTTTCTTAACCAAAGGCGAGCGCCT
>CAYXQV010000058.1:0-12425 GCA_964467505.1 uncultured Hyphomonadaceae bacterium
AGCTGGAACCAGTCGCGGCAGGTGATGCGGTTGCCGGTCCAGTTGTGGAAATATTCATGTCCGACAACGCTCTCGATGGCCTCGAAGTCGGCGTCGGTGGCCGTTGCCTCATCGGCCAGGACATAGGCCGAATTGAAAATGTTGAGGCCCTTGTTTTCCATGGCGCCGAAATTGAAATCGCGCACGGCCACGATGTTGAACCGGCCAAGGTCATATTCGCGCCCGAAAACCGCCTCGTCCCAGGCCATTGCCGCTTTCAGGCTTTCCATCGCCCAGCCGGCGCGCGCGCCGTCGCCCTTGTCGACATGAATTGCAAGCTCGACCGGGTCGCCCGACCGTGTCGTGAAACTGTCTGCCAGCACATCATAATCGCCGCCGCAAAGCGCGAAGAGATATGACGGCTTGGGGTGAGGGTCGTCCCATTCGGCGAAATGCCGGCCCGCGCCAAGCTCGCCGGATGCGCCCGGTGTGCCATTCGACAGCAGGATCGGACAGGCCGCGCGCGCCGCTTCAAGGCGGACATGAAATCGGCTCATCACATCAGGGCGGTCGGGCCAGTAGGTGATCCTGCGGAACCCGTCGGCCTCGCACTGCGTGCAGAACCGTCCGGTCGACATATAAAGCCCCGACAGCGCAGTGTTTGCCTCTGGTGAGATCACCACCCGGGTCTCCAGCGTGAACGCGTCCGGCACGTCATGCAGCGTCAGGCTTTCCTCGGTGCGCGTATAGCCGGCCTCGCTGACCGGCTGGCCATTGATCGCCAGGCTTTCCAGCTGAAGACCGATCCCGTCGAGAACCATGTCCCCGGCTCCGGTCCGGGTCACATCCATCACGGCGCGCACCTGTGTCGCCTGCGGGTCGAGATCGAAGGCGAGCGAGACCTGCGCAATGGCAAAGGGGAAGGGGGAATAGTCCACGAGTTTCACGGGAACGGGGGTATCTGTTCGCATCAGCCTTCTGGCTCCTTGAAAGGGTTTGACTGGCCGGCGCGCCCAGCTTGCCTGTTGCCGCAAACTGAGCTTTGAGACGCAATTGTGCAAGGGACGGAACTGATACAGTGAACATCAATGATGCCAGCTTTCGCGCAATCTGCGGTTTTGCGGGCCTCCTGGCCGCGCTCGTGATCGTCTATGCGTCGCTGAAACCGCCTTCGGGTGGAGCCGGCCTCATGCATCTCGACAAGGCCCAGCATTTCCTCGCCTATGGCGTGCTGTCGGCATTGACGGCGATCACCCTCGGCGCGTCGCGGCTGCTTGTGCCGCTGGCACTGATCGTCTTTGGCGTCGTTCTTGAAATCCTGCAGGGCGCGATGCCTTATGGCCGTCAACCGGGTCTGGCCGATGGTCTGGCCAACGCGGCCGGGGTCCTCGCCGGGACCGGCATTGTCCTGGCGGTCAGGCGGCGGCTGGCGAGCCGGCGGCCCTGAGTTCGCCGGGAACGTCGTAGACATGGCGAAGGATCGCGCCAGCGCGGCGGGCCTCGTCGAGCAGTTCGCCCGGTATGTCATCACGATGCTGGCCTGCCAGTTCGACGAAGGCACGCAGGATGCGCAGCATGTGCGGTGCGTTGCTGATCAGCCGGGCCTGGTATTCGATCTTTGCAGGGTTGCGATCATATTCAGCGCCGGGGACCCGCCAGCCGCCCCAGTCGAACTCATCGGTCATCACCACCGGGAAGGTGCCGGGATGGGGGTGATGGCCGGCCTCGTCGCCGGCCTGCCAGCGGTTCTTCACCCGGAAAACCCGCCAGGTTTCAGCCTCATCATCCGCGCCGGTCCCGTCGCGCTGGTGCATCGAGGCTTCCGAGACCAGTTCTGCGCCGGTGAATTCGCGGCCAAGACCAACATCATAGGTGACCCTGAGTGGCTCGCTCACATCCTTGACCCAGTGCGGGATCACCCGCTCGACAATCGACCAGGTGCCTACCGGCTTGATATAAACCCTCTGATGCTTGTGAAAGATCGCCTTGGCCATGATGGCCCCCACTGGATTGCCGAAACTGGAGCCTTGCCAGATTGATGGCCAAGCCTTGAGGATTCGTGAATGCGGAGCGATGGCGGCGCCATGCGGGTGGTGCCGGTGGTACCGGTTTCCCGTCCCTGCCGCGCCCTTCCGGGCCGGGTTGCCCTTGCTATTCTTCGTCAGCCTCGGCTCGCAGCCGGGCATCGGCCTCGGCAAGGCGACGGTCGAGATAGGCCGAAAGCTTGTCCAGCAGTATATCGTGCCTGTCCTGGAAAAAATGGTTCGCGCCCTCGACGCTGTCGCGATCGATGACCTCGCCCTTCTGGACCCGCACTTTCTGGAGCGAGCGTTCGATATCCTGCGGGGTGGCGATCGCATCATTGTCGCCGATGATGATGAGCCCGGAGGCCGGGCAGGGTGCCAGGAAGGAAAGATCGAAATGATTGGCCGGTGGCGCCACTGCGAAAAACCCGTCAATCTCCGGCCGGCGCATCAGCAACTGGAGCGTGATATAGGCACCGAAACTGTAGCCGGCACACCAGACAAAACGCGGGCTTTCAGCCAGGTTCTCGAAATGGTCGAGCACGAAGGCGGCATCTTCCAGCTCGCCGATGCCGTTGTCGTACTGGCCCTGGGTGCGCCCGACACCACGCGAATTGTAGCGCAGGACGCCGAACCCGCGCGCCTCGAACATCTGGTGCATGCGGATCGTGATCGGATCCTGCATCGTTCCGCCGGCCTTGGGATGAGGATGAAGCACGAGCGCAATCGGCGCGCCCTGGACCGGTGGTTCCGTGTAGCGGGCCTCTATACGTCCTGCGGGGCCGGAAATGATGAGTTCGGCCATGGCTGCGCCCTTCCGTGTGTTCTGCATGGGTTGCGGCTGGTGAAACCGGCGACTTAGGCTATCGCGAGCCCGCAATGCAAGGCTTTCCTTCGCTTTGCGGGTGAGATGGGTCTGCCGGCTTGCCGCAGGCGCCCTGGCAATGCACATTCGACACACAGTCGAAAAGCGGAGACCTCGCATGCGTATCCTGACCGTCCTGGTGGCAGCGGCCCTTTGCGGTGCATCTGCCTGCGCGTCCCCTCAGGCCAGCCCTCCCCCGGACGCCGCAGATACGCTGGCAGGCACTCTGGAGGCGGCGCTTGATGGCGACTATGGCGTTTCTCCGGCCGCGATGGCGACCGCCGTGCGCGGCCCCGATGGCAAGCCGGTGGGGCTTGCCGCCTATGACCGCCCGCTCGAAGCGATCCGTGTGGGTGACATTGCCGCCTTTATCGCCATGGTCAGGCTTGCCGGGGGCGGTGAGGAAGACCTCGGAGGCGTCGGTGCGGTGATCCTCGCCGTTGACCGGATTGCCGACGAGGACAACGACGCTGCGCGCGCGCTCCTCGACGCAGGCCGGGGCAGTGATTATGGAGACCCGATCATCGACTTCGTCGACGCATGGATCCATGCCCTTGAAGGCGAGGCGGAAAAGGCCATCGAGGCGCACCGCGCAGCCGATGCGGGCCTGCCGGGCCTGACAGCCGAATTGTCGCTTGCCGCCATGCTGGAGGCGATGGGCCGCACTGACGAGGCCCTTGCCGTCTATGCCTCCATGACACCGTCGAAAATCGAGGCGCCCCGCCACCAGTTCGACCCGAAGGGCATCTTGTTCAGGCATGTCGAGATCGTGATCGCGCGCCGCACGCTGCTGCTGCGCAAGCTTGGCCGGACCGAGGAGGCCAAGGACGTCTATCGCCGGCTCCAGGAGGCCGAGCCCGAACAGGCCGCGCGATATGCTGCCGCGCTGGACTCGCTGGAGACCGGCCGTGGGATCGAGCTTGAAGATCTCGACATCGAAAGCGCCTTTGCCCGTTCGCTGAGCGATCTTTCGACATCGCTCTACCAGTCGCGGCTCATCCGCAATGCGATGATGGGCCAGCGTCTGCGCGGGCTCGATCAGCAGCGTATCACGCTGGACATGCTGGCAATGATCTCCGATCCGGGCAGTGAAGGCCTGCGCGAGAATGTGATCTCGCAGCTTTATGGCGAGGCTTTCTACCAAGGGGCTGCGCATATCGCACAGACCGCCCCCGAGCCAACAGCCGGGCTCGCCCTTGCAGCAGCGCAGGCCTGGCTGATGGTTGATGAGCGTGCGCGTGCCCGCGACGCCGTGGAACAGGCGGTGGCGCTGGCCGAAGAGGATGACCGGATTTCCGTCCTGTCGGGAGCGGTTGGCCTGCATGCCCTGATGGGCGATGAGGACGAGGCGGTAGATCGCGCACGCGCTGCCCGCCAGCTGGCACGCAATGATGCGGAACGCGCCAGCACCGCATCACTTTATGCCGACACGCTCAACCAGTTCGGGCGCGCCGACGAGGCCGTGGCGCTCGCACGTGAGGCCCGTGACCTCGACGACACGCATGATAGGCGGATGCAGCTGGCCAACATTCTCGGCGAGGCGGGGCTTGTCGAGGAAGGCCTCCAGATGATCCGCCGCGAGCGGCTCAAACGCCCCAACGACCCGTACATGCTCAACACGCTGGGCTATTACCTCATCGAGAATACCGACCGGCTGGAAGAGGGATTCAAGGTCCTGCATGGCGCCAATGCGATGGCCCGCAATGATGCCTATATCGCCGACAGCCTTGGCTGGGCCTATTACAAGCTTGGCCATCTCGACGAAGCCCTGCGCCTGATCGAGAATTCACGCGACGAACTGGCGCCGCGGCTTCACTGGGAGATCGAGGATCATTATGGCGACATCCTCTGGCATCTTGATCGCAGGGACGAAGCGGTCGAGGCATGGTCGCGCGCACTGGGCGAGTTTCCCCCGCACAAGACGGAGATGAGCATTCGCGAAAAGCTCGAAAACGGTCTTGTGGGCCCTCGGCCGGAAGAACAGAACCTGCCAAGCATGTCGCTCGATGAAAAAGAGGTTCGCCAGCGCAAGACCTGAGGCAGGCTTCGCCCGCGATCGAGACATGGTAATGACAGGCACAGCCGCGCAGGCGGGTCAGTAAAGCAGGAGAATCGATGAAACGGCTTGTTGCAACCCTGCTCGCCGGCGCGGGCACGCTGTCACTGGCGGCCTGCTCCAGCCCGGAGGGGCTTGCCCATAGCGGACTGTTCCAGCCCGGACAGCTGGCGCGCTCTGATGTCGCCGACAGTTACAGTGCTTTTCTCATCGCGCGCTTTGCCACCCTGACCAATGATCCGCGAACCGCGCTTGAGCGGTACGAGGCGGCGCTTGATGCCTCGGGCGGAGCGGGCGAGATCGCCGAGCGCGCAGTCTTCGCCGCACTCCTGGCAGGCGATTTCGAGAATGCCGAACGCATGGCGCGCCAGGTCGATCGCACCGATCCGTCCGCGCTGGTGCGCCTGACCCTTGCCGTCGCTGCGATCAGGGACAATCGCCCCGGCGAAGCGCAGCGCTGGCTGGAGGAGGGGCGTTTCGGCCCGTTCAACAGGATGATGGCCGTCAACCTGCGAGCCTGGAGCGCTCTGGAGACATCGGGCCCGGATGCGGCGCGCGAGATCCTGCTGGCGGGGCAGGTCGACCATGACCTGCTCGACAGTGTCACGCTCTATATGCTCGGCCTTGTCGATATTGCCGCCGATGAGGATGCCCGCGCCCTCGATACGATGGAAACCGTGTGGGCCAGCGGCTCGCGTCTCGCAGTCGCGAGCGATGCCCATGCCCGACTGCTGGTCGCCTCGGGCCAGGGCGCGCGGGCCAGTGCGCTGCTGGGCACCTTTCGCGACGAGATCGGCCCCAATCCGGCGTTGCAGAGGCTGCGCGCAAGGATCGAGGCCGGTGAGGATGTCCGCGTGCAGCGCATGAGTTTTCGCGAAGGTGCGGCCATGGCGATCTATGCGCCGGCTGCTGCGCTCTCGGCGCAGACCGATGGCGATCTTGCGGGCGTGTATTTCTCCATGGCACTGGCCCTCGACCCGCAACTCGACATTGCCCGCACCCTGTGGGCCGATGCGCTCGACGAGGCCGGACGGCGCGGCGATGCGCTCGCCATCCTGCGTGATGTGGAGCCGGCGTCGCCCTTCTATGCCACCGCGCGCGGGCAGATGGCATGGGCGCTTCGCCGTGAAGGGCGCAATGAGGAGGCGCTCAGCCTTGCTGGCGAGGCGCTTGCCCACGCACCCGACCGCGACCTGAAGGTGCAGCTTGGCGACCTGTTCACCTCGCTGCAGCGCTATGGCGAGGCCGAAGCCGTCTTTACCCAGGTGATTGCTGGCGACGAGGCGCAGCGCGCCCCTGACTGGCGGCTTTATCTGGCACGTGGGGCGGTGCGCGAGCGGCTTGGCCGGTGGCCGGAGGCCGAGCAGGACCTGATCCGTGCGCGCCAGCTCTCGCCGGACAATCCGCAGGTGCTCAACCATCTCGGCTATGGCTGGGTGGATCGTGGGCGCAATCTTGAGGAGGCCATGGACCTGATCGGGCGGGCGGTTGATCTCGATCCGCACAATGGCCAGATCATCGACAGTCTCGGCTGGGCGCATTTCAGGCTCGGTGACTATGCCCGCGCCGTGCTTCACCTGGAACGCGCGGTGGAACTGGAACCGGGCGATGCGGTGATCAATGACCATCTGGGCGATGCCTACTGGCAGGTCGGCCGGCGCCTCGAAGCCCATTTCCAGTGGAAACGCGCGCTGTCGCTCGATCCCGATGGCGCAAATGCGGAGCAGCTGCGCCGCAAACTCGATGAAGGCCTGCCCGATGGCGCCTCGTTCGCGGGCAATTGGCCGAGCGTGCCCGGCCAGGCAGACCGCGCGGTCCGGCCCTGATGTCGCCCGAACGCCTCGGCGGAAGGGCGCCCGCCAAGATCAATCTTTACCTGCATGTGGCGCCAGCGCGTGAAGATGCTCGCCACGATCTCGAGTCTCTTGTCGTGTTTGCTGGCCCGCAGGCCGCTGACAGGCTTGCCATACACCGCGCCGACAAGACCGGTATCGAAGTGACCGGCCCGATGGCCGCAGGCGCCGGGCCGGACGCCGACAATCTCGTCATGCGTGCAGCGCAGATGCTGGCGCCCGACACGCAATTGCATTTCACGCTTGAAAAACACCTGCCGGCGGCTGCGGGACTTGGCGGCGGGTCTGCCGATGCCGGCGCGGCGCTGAGGCTCGTGACCGGGCTGCTCTCGCTTGATCCCGGCGAGGCGGCACGTGTGGCGCCGGCGCTTGGCGGCGATGTGCTTGCCTGCCTGCATTCCTGCCCGCTGGTGATGCGCGGCGATGGCGACCGGGTGGCGCCGCTGACCAGCCCTCTGGCGCAGCTTCCGGCGCTGATCGTCAATCCGGGGGTGGCGTGCCCGACCGGCCCGGTCTTTCAGCGTTTCGACGCGATGGGCGGCGGGGCTGGCTTTGCGCCGCTTGAGGTGCCCGCGTTTGAACAGGCAGAGCGCCTTGTGGAATGGCTTGCCAGCCAGACCCGGAACGATCTTCAGGCGCCGGCGATCAGCCTTGTCCCGGAAATCGGCACCTGCCTCGCCGTGCTCGCCGCACTGCCCGGCGCGCGCCTTGCGCGGATGACAGGATCGGGCGCGACCTGTTTTGCGCTGTTTGAAACGCTTGATCGCGCGCGGGTGGCAGGCGAAACCCTCAGCCAGGCGCAGCCCGACTGGTGGGCGCGCGCCACCCTTCTGGGCGAGGGAGCAACCGCGTGTTCAATGTGACGATGCCCGCCACGGCGCTTCTTGCCGGCCTTGTCATCGCGCTCGCCCTGTCGTGGCTGGTCATGCGTCTTGGCGTGACAGACAGGCCGGATGGCGGGCGCAAGGATCAGGCATATCCGGTGCCCACGCTTGGCGGGCTGGCGATTGCAGGGGCGCATGTCGCTGTTGCTGGCATGTTGCTTCCCATCGAGTCTTCGCCGTCGATTGCGAATTGCCGGGTCGATTTCTGTCAGCCGAGCCTGATTGACCGGGTATGGCCATTTGCCCCGGCACTGGCTGTGCTGGCGCTCGGCGCACTCGATGATCTCAGACCGGTTTCGGCAGGGCTGCGCCTGATGGCGCTGGCAGCGCTCTGCCTGCTGGCGTCATGGCTGGGCATGTGGCTGGCATTTCCCGGTTTCTTCGCCATGCCCGGCTGGGCCGTGGCCGGGCTGGTCGCAGGCAGCGGCCTTTACATGTTCGTGCTGATGAATGCGACCAATTTCATGGACGGATCCAATGCGATTGCCATGGGCAGTGCGGCGATCATGCTTGCCATTCTCGGATGGCTGGTGCCTGCGCTGCCCGTCTGGATACTTGTCGCCGCGATTTCGGGCTTCCTTGTCTTCAATCTTGCCGGCGAGCTTTATGCCGGAGATGCTGGCGCGCTTTATGTCGGGTTCTGGATCGCCGGGCTCGGTCTCGTTGGCGCTGCGCAAGGGGCATTCTCGATCTGGATCCCGCCGCTGATCGCGCTGCCCTTCCTCACCGATGTGTTCATGACCCTGATCTGGCGGGCCCGGCGCCGCGAAAACCTGATGAACGCGCATCGCGACCACGCCTACCAGTTGCTGCGCCGGGCCGGCTGGGGACACCTGAAGGTGGCGGCGCTGTGGTGGACGATGACCGCCATTTGCGGGGCGCTGGCGATTGTGGCCGTGGCGTTTGTGCCGTCCTTGACAGACGCTGCGCCATTCTGGGTCGAGTTTGGTATCTTCGCCGCTGCGCTGGCCCTGAGCATCGCCCTCTGGATGTGGCAGCGCGCAGTCTACATTCGCAAACTCAGTTCACCCGGCTGACGCAGAAATCGGCAAGCTCCGACAACGCATCGCGATAACGGCTCGGTGGCAGCGCTTCGAGTGCCTGTCTGGCGAGGCCCGCATAGGCCTCGGCTTCGGCAATCGTCGCCTCGGCAGCGCCAGTCGCGCGGATCAGCCGGATTGCACGGGCAAGGTCACTCTCATCCTGCTTGTCGGGGTCAAGCGCGCGGTCCCAGAAGGCCTTGTCGCCGGGCGAACCACGCCGGCGGGCGATCACCACGGGCAGCGTGATCTTGCCTTCGCGAAAATCGTCGCCAACCGACTTGCCGATCACCTGGGTGGTGCCGCCATAGTCGAGCACGTCATCGACGATCTGGAAGGCCAGACCGAGATTCTTGCCATAAGCGGCGAGCGCATCTGAAGCCGTGCGCGAGCCGGCTGTGCCTGCCGAAAGCGCTCCGGCGCGCGCTGCGGCTTCGAACAGGGCGGCGGTCTTTGCCTCCACGATGGCAAGATATTCCTCGGTCGGAAGGTCGAGCCGGCCCTGCGCGGCGAGTTGGCGCACTTCGCCCTCGGCAATGACGGTCGACGCGTGGGAGAGAATATCGAGAATTTCCAGGCTTCCGGTGTCCACCATCAGCGTGAAGGCCCTGGCAAACAGGAAGTCGCCGACAAGGATCGACGCGGAATTGCCCCAGACGGTCTTTGCTGCCGGCTTGCCGCGCCGCAATTCGCTCTCGTCAACCACATCATCGTGCAGGAGCGTGGCTGTGTGGATGAACTCCACGGCTGCGGCCAGCGCATATGTACCCTCATTCACGCCGCCAGCTGCATGTGCCGATGCCAGCGTCACGAGCGGACGAAGCCGCTTGCCGCCCGCCCCGACAATATAGCCGGAAAGGTCCGGTATCATTGCCACCGGGCTTGCGGCGCGCGCGGCGAGCAATTGCTCGACAGCGCTGATGTCGTCGCCGAGCAGCGCCTGCATGCGGTCGAGGACCGGCGCCAGCGCCTGCGGTTTCTCTGATGGCCGACTGGATGTCACTAGCGATCCTGACATGTTCCTGCGATTGACGCAAAATATGGATTAGGCAGACACTGCGCCAAGTGATACGTGGCGCCGCGCCGCAGGTCGAGACAGTTCAGAAAGGCCCGACTGCATGGAAGAGATCTTCCGAACCAATGATCCCGTCAAGCTCAGCTATGTTCAACACTTGCTGAACGAGGCGCAGGTGGCACATTTCGTGGCTGACTGGCACATGTCCGCTATTGAAGGCAATATCGGGGCGTTTCCGCGCCGCGTGCTGGTGGCTGAAGCGGACATTGCGCGTGCCCGGTTCGCGCTCAGGGATGTGGAGCCGGGATGAGCATCAGTCAGGACACCCTGCTGGGCGGAAGGGTGACACTGTTCCAGCCGGAAAAGGGTCTCAGGGCGACAACCGACAGCCTGCTGCTGGCCGCCGCCCTGCCGGAAGGGCGTGCCTGCGCGCTGGAACTTGGCTGCGGGTGCGGAGGCGCACTGCTGCCAGCCGCCTGGCGGCTCGGCGAAACGTGCTTTACCGGTCTGGAAATCGACGCCGGGGCGGTGGCTCTCGCCCGTCGCAGTGTTCGGGCAAATGCCATGGAGGCACGGGTGAGTGTTGTCGAGGGCGACGCAACCAGCTTGCCGCCAGGCTGGGAAAACAGTTTCGATCTCGTTTTCGCCAATCCCCCCTATTTCCGCGAAGGGGAGATTTCGCCACCGGGTGAAGGCAAGGTTGGCGCCTATCTGGAAAGCCTGCCGCTGGCGGGATGGATCTCGGCAATGCTCTTTGCGGCGCGCCCAAAGGGCATGCTGGTCATCATCCATCGCGCGGCTGAACTTCCCGGCCTGATGGCTGCGCTGCAACACCGTGCCGGCGAGATCGCAGTGATGCCCGTGCGCGCCCATGCCGGCGCCGATGCCGGCCGTGTCATCATCCGTGCGCGCAAGGCTCTCAGGCCCGGCCCGGCCCGCCTGCTCGCGGGGATCAGCCTGCATGACGGCAAGGGTGGCCCACCCGGCGAGACGATGCACCACGTCGAGGCCGGCGAGGGGCTCGACTGGGGGTGAGGGCCCCGCCTGCGCGCGGAGCCTTGCGCGCCTTTTCCGTCAGGGGGCCGCGATTGCAAACGCCCTACTGCGCCGCCTTGGCCACCGCCCGGCTCCAGCCTGCGAGCAACACATCGCGCTCGGCTGGTGGCATTTGCGGGACAAAACGCATCAGCCCCGGATCGCGCGCGGCCCAGTCCTGCGGCGTTGTCCAGCCAAGCTGCATGGCCGCCAGCCCCGCCGCGCCGAGCGCAGTCATTTCGCGATAGGCCGGTCGCTCGACCTCCTTCTGGCAGATATCGGCCAGGAACTGCATCAGCCAGTCATTGTCGACCATGCCACCATCCACGCGCAGGCGCTCCACACTGGCTCCGTCGGCGGCAAACGCATCAAGCAGGTCATTGGTCTGGTAGGCGGCGGCCTCCAGCCCGGCGCGCACGATATGGGCCGCGCGTGCGCCCCGTGTCAGGCCGGTGATCTCGCCGCGCGCGCCGGCCTTCCAGTGCGGGGCGCCCAGCCCGGTAAAGGCCGGCACGAAATAGACCCCGCCATTTGTCAGCGCTTCGCGTGCAAGGCGCTCGGTATCGGCCGCTTCGGAGATCAGCCCCAATTCGTCACGAAGCCATTTCACCACCGTTCCGGCATTGAAGATCGAGCCTTCCAGCGCAAATGCAGCTTCCCCGGTGCCGGTATCATAGGCCTTCGTGGCCAGCAGGCGATGGCGCGATGCCGGGCACTTTTCGCCGGTATTGGCGACCAGGAACGCCCCGGTGCCATAGGTGATCTTGGCGCTGCCGGGCGCAAGGCAGCCCTGCCCGACAAGCGCAGCCTGCTGGTCACCGATGGCTGACAGGATCGGCAGGGATTTGCCGAACAGTTCCGGCGCGCTTTCGCCCAGCGTGCCACCGCTCGCGACGATTTCCGGCAGCAGTGCAGCGGGCACGCCGAACAGGTCCAGCATCTCCTGCGACCATTGGCCGGTTTCCAGGTCCATCAGCAGCGTGCGCGAGGCATTGGTGACATCGATGACATGGCGCGCCCCGCCGGTCAGCTTCCAGACAAGCCAGCTGTCGACTGTCCCGAAAGCATAGCGCCCGGCCTGTGCGTCGGCCCGCTCGACAATGCCCTGCTCCAGCATCCAGGCAATCTTCGTGGCGGAGAAATACGGATCGACCAGCAAGCCGGTGATCGCCTGCACGCGCGCCTCGTGGCCGCCGGCGACCAGCGTGTCGCAGCGCGCCGCCGTGCGCCGGTCCTGCCAGACAATGGCATTGGCGACGGGCGCGCCGGTCTCCCGGTCCCAGATGAGTGTCGTCTCGCGCTGGTTGGTGATGGCTATGGCCGCGACTGTGTCGACCCCGCCAGTCTGGGCTATGGTTTGCCGGGCGGTGTCGAGACTGGCGAGCCAGATTTCCGCACCATCCTGTTCGACCCAGCCTTCCTGCGGGAAGTGCAGTTCGATCTCGCGGGCATTCGAGGCGGTCTCGCGAAAAGCCCGGTCATAGGCGATCGCGCGGGTGGATGTGGTCCCCTCGTCGATCACCAGTATATGCTCGCCCATCGCCGTCTCCCTTCGCACCTTTCGCGCGAGTTTAGACAGCCATGGGCGCACGTCCAGTGTGCGCTGCCTGGGCTTGCAGCTCAGTTCACCCCGTCGAGCAGGCGCCGTGTGATGACCATGGCCTGGACCTCGCC
>CAYXQV010000059.1:0-12395 GCA_964467505.1 uncultured Hyphomonadaceae bacterium
CCCAGCGGCACCAGGATCGTGTCTGCTGTGCCCCAGTCATAGGCAACGATCCCGCGCGAGCCGGCAATCCGCTTGCGCTCGCGCAGGGCCTTCTCCTCTTCTGAGAGTTCAACCTCGTCGGGCTCAAGCAATGTGGAGTCGACGAGCATCGACGGCTCACCGCTCGCCACGTCAAACTGCCAGAGGTCGAAGCGCGACTGGTCATCTGCCCGCGCTTTCAGGAAGGTGACGCGCGCGCCATCGGGCGAATATTTTACCGCGCGCGGGCTCGGCCCCGACAGCGACGGCGAGGCGTAAAGGCGTTCAATGGTCAGGCCGGGGGCCGGGCCGGGCGATTTTTCCAATTTGGCCTCCTCGGCATGCGGAGCGGGAGCGGCGAAGGCGACCAGTGCAAGCACGGCTGCGGTGGCGATGTGTCTGATCATGGATCCCATGAGCGCCCATTTCGGGGCGCTGCGTCAAGCCACGATTGGCGGTTGCGTGCCTGCTGAAGGTTGAGACCGAACGGGATATTCGCCTTGACCTGCCAGCCCGGCCACGCCATACCCGCATTTGTCGCAGCGCAACATCTGGTGTGCATGGGGCGGGTGGCGTGAATGGCGGGCCAGCGGATTTTCCGGTGCCGGCGAGCTTCCCCCTTGATTGTGGCAACAAGTTTTCCCGACACCCCAATTCACGCGGGGGCGTTCTCACCGAGTTTCCGCGCCGCGATGGCCCGGACCCCGGAGATGCGCCCGCTTTCCTGTGCGCGCTCCGGCACATGAAAGACAGACACAGTTGACGACATTTTCCCAGCTTGGCCTTCATGCAAACCTGCTCAAGGCCGTGACCCAGCAGGGCTATGACAGCCCGACACCCATCCAGGCCGAGGCCATTCCTGCGCTGCTGGAAGGACGCGACCTTCTCGGCATCGCGCAGACCGGCACCGGCAAGACCGCAGCCTTCGCGTTGCCCACACTCAATCACCTGCTGGCAGAGCCGACAAAGCGGCGCGCAAGACGCCCGCGCGTGCTGGTCCTCTCGCCGACGCGGGAACTGGCGCTGCAGATTGCCGAAAGTTTCGAGGCCTATTCGCGCTTCATGGACTGCCGGGTCGAGACGGTATTTGGCGGGGTGAAGATCGGCCGCCAGATCCGCGCGATGGAAAAAGGCTGCGAGATTGTCGTGGCCACGCCCGGCCGGCTCATCGACCTGATGGAACAGCGGGCCCTGCATCTCGACGCCGTGGAGGTGCTGATCCTCGACGAGGCCGACCAGATGCTGGACATGGGCTTTATCCCGTCGCTGAAGAAGATCATGGCGAAAGTGCCGTCCGAGCGCCAGACGCTGTTGTTCTCCGCGACCATGCCGAAACTGATCGGCGATCTGGCACAGAATTATCTCGATGATCCCGTGCGCGTCACGATTGCACCGCAAAGCACCACGGCGGAACGTGTCGACCAGGGTGTCATCCATGTTGCGACCAGCGACAAGCTGCGCATGCTGGAAGGCGTTCTGACCCAGCCGGGCATGGACCGCGCGCTCGTCTTCACGCGGACCAAGCATGGCGCCGACGCCGTTGTTCGCAAGCTCCTTGCGCGCGGTGTCAAGGCTGAGGCGATCCATGGCAACAAGTCGCAGAACCAGCGCGTGCGGACCCTTGATGCCTTTCGCGCCGGCGATTGCCCGATCCTGGTGGCCACCGACATCGCTGCGCGCGGGATCGATGTTGACGGCATCAGCCATGTCGTGAATTTCGAGATGCCGCATGTCGCGGAGCAATATGTCCACAGGATCGGTCGCACGGCCCGGGCCGGACGCGCCGGCAGTGCGGTTTCGCTCGTGGCCGGTGATGAACTCTATTACCTGCGCGAGATCGAGAAGGTGACACGCAGCCAGATCGGTGTCCTCGATGCGCCGGAAGGGTGTGCGGAAATCGCGCTTGGCGAGCCGGACCGCAACATGCGCGTGCCAAAGCCCAAGGGACCGTCTCGCGGAAATGGCGGCGGCGGCCAGGGTGGCGCGAAAGGGCACAGTCACCGCGCGGGCCCACGGCCCGGATCTGGCGGTTCGAAGGGTGGGCAGGGCCGGCCTGCCCGCAGCAGGCGCCCCCGTCAGCGTGCCAGCGCCAGTGCCGGCTGACCCGCCCCAACGTCACCGATTGCCTACCATTGGCCGGTTGGCCTAAACTCGTTGTCATGAGCGAGACACACGACCGCCTGGTAAAGGACCAGCCCGCCGAGATGCCCTCGGAGGGCGGACCGCTTGCGCATTATCATGGTGAGCGACCGCCTGCGCCGGACTGGTTCCTGCGGGCGGTCGCCCAGCCTTATGAAGTCCACCATGTGGACGTGAAGGGCGCGCCGGTGCGCTACCAGCGCTGGGGCGCGCACGATGCGCCGGGGCTGCTGCTCGTGCACGGAAATGGTGCGCATGCCCACTGGTGGGATTTCATCGCGCCCTATTTCGCTGACCGCTACAATGTTGCGGCGATGACATTCTCGGGAATGGGCGACAGCGGCTGGCGCGAAACATATGACATCGACACGTTCGCGGCCGAGGAAATCGCCGTGTGCGAGCATGCCGGCATGTTTGCCCATCGCATCAAGCCAGTGATATGTGCGCACAGTTTCGGCGGTTTCGTGACCATGCTGACCGGGGCCGACCATGGCGACAGGCTGACCGGCACCGTGATCGTCGACAGCCCGGTCAATCCACCCGACTCGCCGCGCGACGGTCCGCCCCGCGGGGTGCGCCAGCACAAGGTCTATCCCGATCTCGACGCGGCGCTTGCCCGTTTTCGCCTCGCTCCGCCACAGGAATGCGAGAACCATTTCATCATGGACTATATCGCCCGGTGGAGCCTGAAAAAGACGTCGGGTGATGAGGGCGCACCCGGCTGGACGTGGAAATTCGACCCGCGTATCTGGCAGCGCTTCACGGCGGGCCGGGATACATCGGAGCTGTTGCGCGCGGCTGGCTGTCGCATCGCCATTTTCCGCGGCGAGGAAAGCGCGCTGATGCAGGATGATGTCGGCGACTATATGCAGGAACTGCTCGGCCACCAGGTGCCGTACATCTCGATCCCGCATGCGCGTCATCATGTGATGATCGACCAGCCGCTTGCCTTTGTTGCGGCGCTGCGCACCCTCCTGGCCGAATGGGACCATTCCAGCCCGAACCGCTCTGTCTGATCGCGCGGGTCAGTTAACAGAAAGTTTCATCCCTGTGCCGGCCGAGACAGTGGCCGGGGCCGGCCTCTGGCATTCCATACCTGCCGGCGCACGGTGCGCCGCGCCACGAGAAGCCGGAGACCTGAAAATGTTCAACACCATCCAAACCATCATTCGCCGCCGCAATGTCGTTGCCGCATTCCTTCGCGAACTCGTCGATGAGGCCGAGCGCGAGACCCGTCAGCCAAACGCGATCGATCCGCAGGCCATGTGGCACCGTGCACGCCCGGTGGCGCGCCCCAGCCAGCCGGTCCTGCCGATGCGTCAACGCCCGCACATCCTGGAGGCCCGCCGCCGTCGTCGCAGCCGGCTCGCCAACCGCTACTGAGCATGGAGCGATGCGCCGGGCACACGCGCCGGGTCGTGCCGCTCTGGAACTGGCGATCACGGCGTGATTGTGCGGACATATCCTTCATAATAGTCGCGATAGGCGTCAGGAAGTTCGAAATCATAGAACACACCAGCGAAGGCAGCTGTGATGAGGCATCCCAGAAGGCCGCCCGCAAGGACCAGCCCGCGCGCTGTCCACCGGGCGGCTTTCCCGCCCTGCCAGCCAAAATGCACCGCTGCAGCAAGGTGAGTGAAAACAGCTAGCACGCCTAACACATAGTAGGGCACAAAGCCCCAATACAACGGTGCGACCGTCAGCGTACCCGCCGGCCAGTAGAAATTTGTATCGATCTCATAGACATGTCGGGCCATCAGCGCGGCGATCGAATGCAGCGTCGCGAACACGCCGAGATAGATGCCGCTGGCAATCTGTGCCCAGCCCCATGCCCCCTTTCCAGGCAGCCCCCAGCGGCGCATGACAAGACGCAGCCCGATCAGTATCTGCAAGGCCAGGGCGAATAACAAAGCCGGCTCGACCACGGCGTTACGGTAGAGGCCCTGCACGGCTGAGAGTGCGGCGATATGCTGTTCACGACCTGCAACAGCCACCAGATGAATGGCAAAGTGCTGAACAAGGAAAACCGTGATGAGGACTGCGAGCCCCCTGTGTGCCAGACGCCATATCATCCGTGTCTCCATCGTGATCCATAATTCGGATATAAAGTATCCGAATAAAGAGGAGGCTGCAACATGAAAATGAATGCTGGCGTCGAATGGGCGGTCCACGCATGCGGCTTGCTGGCCGGCCTGGCAGAGAACAAGGGCCTGCCTGCTGAAGCGCTGGCGGCATATTTCGATCTTCCGCCGGCCTATATGGCCAAGCAGATGCAGGCGCTCAGCAAGGCCGGTCTTGTGGTCTCGCATCGCGGCAAGGCAGGAGGCTACCGTCTTGCGCGGGTTCCGGCCGAGATCAGCCTGTGGGATATCATGGCGGCGGTTGAAGGCAGTCAGCCGACCTTTCGGTGCACGGAAATCCGCCAGCGTGGTCCGTGTGGTCAGAATGCAGGGTCATGCAAGCGACCTTGCCCGATCAACAGGGCGTTCCTGGCGGCAGAGGAACGCTATCGCGCCGAGCTTGCACAGGTTTCACTCGCCGAGATCAGCGTTGAGGCGCTGCAGGATATGGAACCGGACACAATGTCTGCATCCCTGCAATGGCTGGCGGCATCTGCGAACACATTGAAATAGGCCTGGCAACGTGTTGCGCCCGCCCTGCCAGCCAAAAAAATCCGAACGCACTTGTTGACGCCTCGCGGCGTATCGCTTACCTGATGCGTGGCGTTAGCAGTCACCTGCGATGAGTGCCAACAGCGCTCCAAAGGCCGCTGCAAACGTCATATCGGATCAGATCTAGACTATGAAAAGAGGGACATATGGCATTGCGTCCACTCCATGACCGGGTGCTCGTTCGCCGCATCGAGGAGAGCGAAAAGACCGCTGGCGGGATCATCATCCCGGACACGGCCAAGGAAAAACCGCAGCAGGGCGAAGTGCTCGCTGTCGGTAAAGGCTCCATCGGCGACGATAATGAGCGCATTGCGCTGGAAGTTAAGGCCGGGGACAAGATCCTTTTCGGCAAGTGGTCGGGCTCGGAAGTCACCATTGATGGTGAAGAGCTGCTGATCATGAAGGAAAGCGACATTCTCGGAATCATCGACTGATCATCGTCGCCAGGCAGGCGCAGGGCGGGCAATTGCCCGGACCCGGCGCGGCATGGCGGACGCTGACAGGATCGATAACAGACACTCAGAAAACAAAGGAAAACCGTAATGGCAGCCAAGCATGTGCATTTTGGCAGTGAAGCGCGCGACGAGATGCTTCGCGGCATTGATGTCCTGGCGCGCGCCGTTCGCGTGACGCTGGGTCCGAAGGGCCGCAATGTCGTGATCGAGAAATCCTTTGGCGGGCCGCGCTCGACCAAGGATGGTGTGACCGTGGCCAAGGAAATCGAGCTTGAAGGCAAGTTCGAGAACATGGGCGCACAAATGCTGCGCGAAGTCGCCTCCAAGGCCAATGACGTGGCCGGCGACGGCACGACGACGGCAACGGTCCTGGGCCATGCCATCGTCAAGGAAGGCATGAAGCGCGTGGCCGCGGGCATGAACCCGATGGACCTCAAGCGTGGTATCGACAAGGCGGCTGCCGAAGTCGTCGAAATTCTCGCCAAGACCTCGAAAAAGGTGTCCACCGGCGAGGAAATCTCGCAGGTCGGTTCGATCTCGGCGAATGGCGACCGCACCATTGGTGACATGATCGCCCGCGCGATGGACAAGGTCGGCAACGAGGGTGTGATCACGGTCGAGGAGGCCAAGTCGCTCGAAAGCGAACTCGAGGTCGTCGAGGGCATGCAGTTCGACCGCGGCTATCTCAGCCCTTATTTCATCACCGATGCGGACAAGATGATCGCCGAACTCGACGATCCGATGATCCTCATCCACGAGAAGAAGCTGTCTTCGCTGCAGCCGATGCTTCCGATCCTGGAAAGCGTCGTGCAGAGCCAGCGCCCGCTCATGATCATCGCCGAGGATGTCGATGGCGAAGCGCTTGCCACCCTGGTGGTCAACAAGCTTCGCGGCGGCCTGAAAGTGGCTGCGGTCAAGGCGCCGGGCTTTGGTGATCGTCGCAAGGCGATGCTGCAGGACATCGCCACACTGACCGGCGGTCAGGTGATCTCCGAGGATGTCGGCATCAAGCTTGAAAATGTCACCATGGACATGCTGGGCACCGCCAAGCGCGTCAACCTGACCAAGGACGACACGACGATTGTCGACGGAGCCGGTGACAAGAAGGATATCGAGGCGCGCGTTGCCCAGATCCGCAAGCAGATCGAGGACACCAGCTCCGACTATGACAAGGAGAAGCTGCAGGAGCGCCTTGCCAAGCTGGCCGGCGGTGTTGCGGTGATCAAGGTCGGCGGTGCCACCGAGATGGAAGTCAAGGAACGCAAGGACCGTGTCGATGACGCGCTCAATGCGACCCGTGCGGCCGTAGAGGAAGGCATTGTCGCCGGCGGCGGTGTGGCCCTGCTGCGCGCTGTCCAGTCGCTCAAGGTCAAGGGTGAAAATGATGACGAGCAGGCCGGCATCGACATTGTTCGCCGTGCCCTTGAGGCTCCGGTTCGCCAGATTGCCGAAAATGCCGGCGTCGAAGGATCGGTTGTCGTCAGCAAGATCCTCTCCGAGAAGAAGGCCTCCTATGGCTTCAATGCCCAGACCGAGGAATATGGCGACCTGATCGAAATGGGGATCATCGACCCGGCCAAGGTGGTGCGTGCTGCCCTGCAGAACGCGGCCTCTGTCGCTGGCCTGATGATCACCACCGAAGCGGCGATCGCAGAAGCGCCGAAAGAGGAAGGTGCAGGTGGCGGCATGCCCGACATGGGCGGCATGGGTGGCATGGGCGGCATGATGTAAATGCCGGCCTGACGATCTGTGTCAGACAAATGCAGACGGCCCCCTTGTCACAGGGGGCCGTTTTTTTTGTCGCCTTGAAGGGCCTGCCGACGGGTGAGGCGCGATGAGGGTTGCACATGGATTTCAGACTTGTCACAGAACTGTCAGCATCGCGGCCTAGACGAGAGCGGCAAGGTTCATGGGGCAATACATGTTTGGAACTATCGGACACCTGCCTTTGGGATGGCTCGCTTTTGTGGTCATCGCTGCGGTGGCGTGCGCGGCGTTTCTCGCAGGGCGTTCGCGGGCGACGGCCTTCCAGCAGGGCGGCAAGGTCCGTCTGAATTCGCAACCCAATTTCCATGGCTATTATCTGGCAATATGGACCGCAGTGCCGGCCGCTGTCGTGCTGCTGGCCTATGGGCTGTTTGGCGAGGTGATCGTGCGCCATCTCCTGACCGGCGAGTTGCCTTCCGGATTTGACGCAATGAGCGCGGTCGCGCGCGAGCAGTATCTTGACCGGGCCGGGGAGGCGAGCCGCATGGACGGCGCGGCGGTGCAGGGCCACGACCTGTTTGCTGCGGTCACCGCGCGGCTGTTGGCGCTGAGCGGCATGGTCAAGCTGTCGGCTGTTGCGCTTGGGCTGCTGGCCAGTCTTGCAAGCTTCTGGTTTGCAAGCCGCAGGCTGAGTGAGGATTTTCGGGCGCGCGAGGGGGTCGAAGGCGGGGTGCGCCTGCTCCTGTTTGCCTGCGCGGCAATCGCGATCGCGACAACGGCAGGCATCGTGGTGTCGCTGTTTTTCGAGAGCCTGCGCTTCTTTGCACAGATCCCGCTTTTCTCGTTCCTGTTCGGGCTTGAATGGAACGCGCAGACCAATGCCGATTTCGGTGCGATCCCGCTGTTTTTCGGCACCTTCCTGATCTCGCTCATCGCGATCAGCGTGGCCGCGCCCATCGGGCTCTATTCGGCAATCTTTCTTTCGGAATACGCCTCGCCGACCATGCGAAGCTGGATCAAGCCGCTGCTTGAAGTGCTCGCCGGCATCCCGACGGTCGTTTACGGCTTCTTTGCAATCCTTGTGGTCGCTCCTGCGGTCCGGGGGCTTGCACTGTGGCTGAACGGGCTGCCCCTGATCCCTGACGATTTCTTCGCCGCTTCGCCGACCAATGCGCTCGCCGCAGGCCTGGTCATGGGCGTGATGATCATTCCTTTCGTGTCCTCGCTGTCGGACGATGTGATTAATGCCGTGCCGCAGACCCTGCGCGACGGGGCCTATGCGATGGGCGCGACCCGGTCGGAAACTGTCAAGCAGGTGGTCATGCCGGCCGCCCTTCCCGGTGTGATCGCGGCGCTTCTGCTGGCTGTGTCGCGAGCCATCGGGGAAACAATGATCGTGGTCATGGCCGCCGGCCTGCGCCCGCAGATCACGGCCGACCCGACCGCCGAGATCACGACAATCACCGTTCAGATCGTCGCCCTGCTGACCGGCGACAGCGAATTTGACAGCCCAAAGACCCTTTCGGCCTTTGCACTTGGTTTCGTGCTGTTCACAATGACCCTGATCTTCAACCTGATCGCGCTGCGCGTGGTCCGGAAATACCGGGAAAAGTATGACTGACGATACAGAGACACAGCTCAAACCGGCCAGCTTCACCAATGAGGCCGCGCTTGCCCGCCTGCGGCGCCGGCACCGTGCCGAGCGTCGGTTTCGCGCTTACGGCCTTGTGGCCATTGCGATTGCGATGGCGTTCCTGGTGTTGCTGGTCATCTCGATCGGAAGCCAGGCGCTGTCGGCCTTCAGCCATCACAAGATATCTTTCGACCTGACCCTTCACGAGGAGGTCGTCGCCCCCGCCGGCATCGCACAGAGTGACCCGGTCGAGGAGAATGTCTTCGGCTTCTACAAGCTGGTGCGAGACGATCTTGCCGCAACCTTCCCTGAAGTTGCGGGGTCCAAACGCCTGACCACCCAGCTCAATGGCCTGGTGACCCGGCTCGCCGTGCTGCCGATGGCGCGCGCCACGGCGGCAAATCCCGGACGGATCGGGGAGACGGTCACCTACCGCGCCGCCTTGTCCGACGATCTCGACCTTTATCTCGAAGGCGCCGTGTCAGACGAGATCCGCCTGAAAGGTGTCCGCGTCACGGGCGCTGAGCGGATCGGGCAAGCGCGCGTGCGGCTGACCGGCGATTTTGCGGATATATCGGCGAAGCGGGCGGCGAGTGCGCCTGAAACCGGCGAGGATGAGCGCTCAGTGCTTGTTCGCGCCGGCACGGCGGTGATGCGCGCTGAAATGGTTCAGGACGACACGGTGACTGGCCCTCTCCTGACCGGCGATCTTGCCGCCTTCGAAGGCGCGGCGAGTGAAATCCGCCTGATCGAGACGCCCGAGAGCGAGCGCAATGTCACAGACCGTCAGATCGCATGGACACTCGCGCTCAAGGAGATGGGCCGTATCCGGCAGGGCATCAACTGGGCCCTGCTGAGCAATTCCGACAGCACCTATCCTGAAATTGCGGGCGTGGTATCGGCGATTGTCGGCTCACTCCTGACCATGCTCATCACGTCGGTTCTCTCCGTGCCGGTCGGGATTGCAGCTGCAGTTTATCTTGAAGAATATGCTCCGAAGAACCGCATCACCGACCTGATCGAGGTGAATATCAACAACCTCGCTGCGGTGCCGTCGATCGTGTTTGGACTGCTCGGCGCGGCGGTGTTCATCAACCTGCTCGGCCTGCCGCGTTCAGCGCCGCTGGTCGGCGGCCTCGTGCTTGGCCTGCTGACGCTGCCGACCGTGATTATCGCATCGCGCGCAGCACTGCGCGCGGTGCCGCCCTCGGTGCGCTCGGCCGCGCTGGGCGTGGGGGCCTCGCAGACACAGTCGGTCTTTCACCATGTCCTGCCGCTGGCAGCGCCGGGCATCCTGACCGGATCGATCATCGGCATGGCGCGCGCACTTGGCGAAACCGCGCCTCTCCTGCTGATCGGCATGGTCGCCTTCGTGGCCGAAGTGCCCTCGGGGCCGACCGACGAAGCGACGGTGCTGCCGGTCCTGATCTACAAATGGTCAACCGGCGCGGAGCGCGCCTGGGAACCGAACACGGCTGCTGCTATTGTGGTGTTGTTGTTGTTCATGATCTTGATGAATGCTGTCGCTGTCTTTCTCAGGCGACGGTTTGAGCGGAGATGGTAGCGATGACGGGAATGATGGGCACAGATACCGAATCGATGAGCAAGGCCGGCTCCGTGGCTGGTCATGAAACCAAGGTGGACTGCCAGAACATGGACGTGTTCTATGGCGAGGAGCAGGCGATCTTCGACATCTCGATGCAGATCCCGGCCCGCGCGGTCACTGCGTTCATCGGGCCTTCGGGGTGCGGCAAATCGACCTTCCTGCGCTGTATCAACAGGATGAATGACACGATCGATATCGCCCGCGTGACGGGCAGGATCATTATCGATGGCGAAGACGTCAACAGCCCGAAAATCGATCCCGTCTTCCTGCGTTCGCGTGTCGGGATGGTGTTCCAGAAGCCCAACCCGTTTCCCAAGTCCATTTATGACAATATTGCTTATGGCCCGCGCATCCATGGCCTGACCGGGTCGCGCGGCGAGCTTGACCAGGTGGTCGAGGACAGCCTGATCAAGGCCGGGCTGTGGAAAGAGGTCAAGGACCGGCTCGACCAGCCGGGAACCGGGCTTTCAGGAGGCCAGCAGCAGCGCCTTTGCATTGCGCGCGCGATTGCCGTGCACCCCGAAGTGATCCTCATGGACGAGCCGTGCTCGGCGCTCGATCCGATTGCGACGGCCAGGATCGAAGAGCTTATAGACGAGTTGCGCGAGCGGTTCTGCATCGTCATCGTCACCCATTCCATGCAGCAGGCGGCGCGAGTCTCGCAGAAGACGGCGTTTTTCCATCTCGGCAAGCTGGTCGAGTTTGACGACACGGAGACCATGTTCACCAATCCCAAGGACAAGCGCACCCAGGATTATATCACCGGCCGTTTCGGTTAGGACCGCATTCATGACCGACCATATCGTTTCGGCATTTTCTGAGGAACTGGAACAGCTTTCCGCTGATTTGCTGCGGATGGGCGGGATTGCGGAATCCATGATCTCGGATGCCTGCGTGTCGCTCGTCAGCGGTGACCTGCAACTGGCCGGCGAGACGGTGGAGCGCGACGGCCTTGTCGATGACATGGAGGCCGATATCGAGCGACGGATCGTGCGCCTGCTGGCCCTGCGCCAGCCCATGGCCGCCGACCTGAGATCGGTTATCGCCGCCTTGAAAGTGTCGTCCGAGCTTGAGCGCGTCGGCGACCTTTCAAAGAATATCGCCAGGAGGGCCGGCGAGGTGTCCGGCAGTGATGTCGGTGGAACATTGAAGGGGATCGGGCGGATGGCGCGCGCCGTGAGTGCCCAGCTGCGTGATGTGCTCGATGCTTATTCGGAGGCGAATGCCGCCATGGCACTGAAAGTCTGGAACGGCGATGAGGATATCGACCAGCACTACAATTCCCTCTTCCGCGAGGTCCTGACCTATATGATGGAGGATCCGCGGATGATCAGTGCCGGCGCCCATCTGATGTTCATCGCCAAGAATCTTGAACGTGTGGGCGATCACTGCACCAATATTGCCGAGATCGTGCATTATCAGGTAACGGGAGAATATCTCGCGTCCAGTGAGAGGCCCAAGGCCCCGTTGCTGGGCCTTTGATGGCAGGAAGAGGATCAGAAATTTCCTCCAACCGGTGTGGTGCAAATGAAACCCTATGTCCTGATTGCCGAAGATGACGACGCATTGGTCGAACTCCTCAAATATAATCTGGATCGCGAGGACTATGAGTCCGGAATTGCCAGGGATGGCGAGGAAGCGATGATGATGATCGAGGAGCGCGCACCCGATATGCTGCTCCTTGACTGGATGCTGCCAAAGGTGCCTGGCATCGAAGTCTGCCGGAGGGTGCGCGCCCGCAATGAAACGGCGAATATGCCGATCATCATGCTGACGGCCCGCTCTGAGGAGACCGACCGGATTCGCGGTCTCGACACGGGCGCGGATGATTATGTCACCAAGCCCTTTTCGACGACCGAACTGCTGGCGCGGCTGCGCGCGGTGATGCGGCGCATTCGTCCCGGTCTTGTCGAGGACTGCCTGACCGTTGGCGACATCACCATTGATCGTGGCGGCCATACGGTCGAGCGGCTTGGACAGGATGTCCATCTCGGGCCAACGGAGTTTCGCCTGCTTGACTATTTCATGCAGCATCCCGGGCGCGTGTTCTCGCGTGAACAATTGCTCGACAGTGTCTGGGGCTCGGATGTCTATGTCGAGGCGCGCACCGTGGACGTTCATGTCGGGCGCCTGCGCAAGGCGTTGAAAAGTGTTGGCGGCGAGGA
>CAYXQV010000060.1:0-7808 GCA_964467505.1 uncultured Hyphomonadaceae bacterium
ATGGCGAAAAGCCGGTCAGTGAACTGGCGGACATGACCGGACAGTCCTTCTCGGCCGTGTCCCAGCATCTTGCCAAGCTGCGCGCCAGCAGCCTGGTGGAATCGCGCCGCGACGCGCAGTCGATCTTCTACCGCCGCACGCCTGGCGTCGGCGAAATTCTGGTCGATACGTTGTGTGACTTCTATGCCAGCAAGGCCGATGCCGCCTGAACTGTTCCGATCCGGCAGGGCCTTGCAGACCTCGCAGGCATCCGGCCCCGGGGGCCCGGCGCCTGCCGCCAACATCGCCTTACTTTTCGCGAAGGACCGGGCCGCGCGCCTGGGCATCGCCGGACTGGAGCGCGGAAAGCTGCTCGATGACCGAGCGCAGTTGCGGGTCACTGGTGACGGCATTCAGCATCGAGACAGAGCGGCCCGTCTCGGCGCTTGCGGCCACAAGTCCGTCAAGGGCGTCGAAACCTGACCGGCGCGCTGGATAATGCAGGATGCGCAGCTGCGTGCCGGCCTCGATGCCAGCGAGTTCGGCGGCCTTGGCAAGCGCGTCCCGATAGCCGCCAATCTCATCGACCAGCCCGTTGGCGAGGGCGTCTTCGCCGCTCCAGACCCGGCCGCGAGCATTCTCATGGACTTCCTCCACGCTCATGTCGCGGCCCTGTGCAACCAGCGAAATGAAACGGTCATAGCCGCGCTTGAGGGAATCGCGCAGTTGGGCACGCTGGGAATTGGTGAACCTGTGCACACCGAACGCATCGGCGAATTCACCGCCGACAGTGACTGATTCGATATTGACGCCGATCCGCGCCAGGCCCTCGCCAACGGCGAGCTTGCCGCCAAAAATGCCGATCGAGCCGGTGATTGTCGTCTCATTGGCAAAGATGTGATCGGCGCCGGCGGCCACGTAATAGCCCCCCGATGCGGCGACCGAGCCCATGGACACGACGACCGGCTTGCCCATTTCCTGCACGCGCTCGACAGCGTTCCAGATCTGGTCGGACGCGACGGGCGATCCGCCGCCACTGTCGACGCGGAACACGATTGCCTGAACGTCATCATTCTTGCCGGCATCAATGATGGCCTTGGCGACCCGGTCAGAACCGAAGCCGACAGTGGCGGCAAAGATATCGCCATTCCCGCCGCCGGTGACAATCGGACCGTCGCCACCGACAACCGCAATCTTCGGCGCATTCGAAGGCGCAGCGGGCGGCACATAGTCTTCAAAAGACAGGAATTCGGCCCCTTCGGCGCGCGCCTTTGCGGCCTCGCGTGCGTCTTCAGGCCAGCCCAGCTTGTCAACAAGCTTGAGTTCGACGACCTCTTCAGCGGCCAGCGGGCCACGTTCGAGGGCCTGTCGCACAGCCGGCGCAGTCATGCCCCGGTCGGCTGCGATGTCGCGCAGGGAAACCGACCAGAGCGATTCTGCCAGCGCGCTGAGCGCTTCGCGGTGTGGTTCGGTATAGCCCTCCTGCTTGTAGCTGTTGGGCGCATTCTTGTATTCGTAAAACTGTTCGATTTCGGCAGTCACGGAGAGGTTGTCGAACAGGCCCTTGAGGAATTCTGTCTCGAAGCCGATACCGCTCATTGAAATGTCGCTGCCGGGTTGGATCCAGATCTCGTCGGCTGGCGTGATCGCCCGCAGGGCCGAGGGGCCGTAGGAGAACAGGCTGCCCTGCGTGTGCGTGACAATGAACTTGCCCGATGCTTGGAAATCGATCAGCGCTGCACGCAGTTCTTCGGCCCTCGATGAGCCGAATGTCATCGTGGCGGCGCGGATGAAGATGCCTTTCACATCAGGATCGCCAGCGGCCGCATCGATCCGTGTGAGCAGGTCGGTAAAGCCGATCTGGCCGCCAAAGGCTGCCAGGCCGCTTGTCGGGGCCTGGTCGGGCAGTTCCGTGCGCAGGTCGAGCGACAGGATCATCGTGTCCGGCTTCGCCTCACCCTGGCTGGCGACACCCACGATTCCCAGAATGGAAACAAGGATGAAAACAAAGAACAGGATCAGGGCGACAAATGCACCGGCAAGCGAAAGCAGGAAGGTTTTCAAGGGGGCGCTCCATTGGGCAGGGCGAGATCGAAACGATTTATCGATAAATGATATGGCAGAGATCAAGATCAAGCGCAAGCGCGACTTTGCACGCCACGCCGCGGCATGTCGGTCGGGCGTTTGAGCAGATCGCATGTTGCAAGCGCCGGGGCTTTTGGGTATCAGGCTCGCTTTCCTGATGGGGCGTGGCCAAGTGGTAAGGCATCCGGTTTTGGTCCGGACATCCCAGGTTCGAATCCTGGCGCCCCAGCCAGCACCCGAAACGGAAATTTATTTCGGGTTGAATGGTCGTAGCCCGAAATATATGCGCCTTGTCCCAACATGCAGATCGACTGCGCAACATCTATTGCGAGCGCGCGTCCAAGCAGGATAATTTCTAAATGGATGTTTATGCGAGTTGATCGCGCGGCTGCCAGTTGCTAGCGTCTGATGTGCTCGGTTAGGGGGAGCAAGTCCGGCAGTGAGATTGTCGGGCCGGAAATGAAAGACAGAAGGGCGGACAATGCCCCGCGACGAGAGACAAAAAAGGGGAGGCGATAGGTTCGCAAATGTGCCAATCCCTTCGAAAAGCAAGCCAAGTCCCGGTGGGCCCCGTGTGTTTGTACGGCCCGCCATCGCGCGACCGCTCCCATCAGGGGTCTTGCGGTCTGGAAAATGATTTTCGCGCATGTCCCGTCCGGGATGTGCGGGGTTTCGCAGAGTGAGTGAGAGGCAACCTCATGAGAAAGTTCCTGACACCGGCCCGCGGCGCAGTTGCCGCTGCATTGGTGGTCGCCCTGGCGGTTCCCGCCCAGGCCCAGCTGAAATCGGCGCTCGACACAGGCGAGCAGGCAACCCGCAGGGCCGAACAGGTCCAGGGGCAGATCAACCAGCTTGACGATGAGCGTTCCGACATGGTGCGCGAGTATCGCACCCTGCTGCAGCGTCGCGATGCGGCCGTTCTGTTTGCGCGCCAGCAGGAAAAGGTGGTCGAGAGCCAGCGCCGTGAGCTGGAATCGCTGACCGACCAGCTGACCCGGGTCGACGACATCACCGCCCAGACCATTCCGATGATGCTGGACATGATTGCTGACCTGAAAAGCTTCGTGGCGGCTGACCTGCCCTTCAAGCAGGAGCTTCGCAAAGCTCGCCTCGACGGTCTCGACGCCGCGATGGAAGACCCGCAAGTGTCCACGGCCGAACGTTACCGCCTGATCATCGAGGGCTACCAGGCCGAGATGCAGTATGGTTCGACGATCGACACATGGCAGAGCGAACAGCAGATCGGTGACAGCACCCAGACGGTCGACATGTTCCAGTATGGACGTGTCGCTCTGGTGTGGATCACGACGGATGATCGCGCCGGCAAGCGCTGGGATCGCGAGCAGGGCGCCTGGGTTGACCTTGATGGCGGAATGATCCCGCATGTCCGCGAAGCCATTCGTGTTGCCGGCGGCAAGAAACAGCAGGAAGTGCTGTTCGGCCCGGTCAAGCGCCTTTCGGTTCAGTAATCCGCGTCCAGGGATACGAAGGATAAACATGATGAAGACGATTTTCTCTCTGAAGGCCTTGGGCGCCGCTGCGCTGCTCAGTCTTTCCTCGCTCGCTGCCTTGCCGGCCATGGCACAGGACGGGCCAAGCTCGCTCAGTTCCGTGCTCGAGGCGGTGCGCCGTGACAGCTCGCAGATGAGCGCTGAAAACCAGCAGCGCCTGCGCGAGTTCCAGCAGCAGCGCAACGAGCAGTCCCAGATCCTTGCGCAGGCGCGTCAGGAACTGGCGGCTGCAGAGGCGCGCGGGCGTGCTTTGAGCACCGAATTCGATGAGAATGAGGCCAGGCTTGGTGAGTTGCAGGCGCAGCTGGAAGCCGAGGCGGGCGATTTTTCCGAGCTTCTCGGTCAGTTCCGCACCGCGGCCGGCGAGACGATGCCGCAGATCCGTGGCTCATTCTCGAATTTTCACTATCCGGGCCGCGTCGAGCAGCTTTCCGAGATTTCGCAGGCCCGCACCCTGCCGACCCGCACCGATCTCGACAGCCTGCCCAAGTCGATCCTTCAGGAGATGATTGCACAGTCGGAAGTGACGACATTCACCGCGAATGTTGCCAATATCGGCCCGGACAAGGAAAACATGGATGTCGAGCTTCTGCGCGTCGGCGTCTTCAATGCGGCCACGACAGATGGGACGAATTTCGTCGAGGTGGTGTCGCCGGAGGGCGCGCGCAGCGAACCTTTCCTGCGGGCATTCCGCAAACAGCCGCGCGGCGAGTTCAGCTCGCAAATGGCCAGACTGGTCAATGCCGGGCCTGACGAAGTCGTGCGTGCGCCGGTCGACCCGTCCAAGGGTGACCTGTTCGGTATTCTCGGTGATATTCCAAGCTGGGGTGACCGGTTGTGGAATGATGGCGGATTTGTTGGCCGGATCATCATCCTCGTGCTGATCCCGATCGGCATGCTGCTTGGCCTGTTCAAGATCGTGACACTGTTCCTGATGGGCAATTCGATGGGGGCGACGCGCAAGACGCGCCGGGCCGGCAAGGGCAATCCGCTCGCCAGGGTGTTCGAGACCTATGAGGAAAACAAGCACCAGGATATCGAGACACTCGAACTCAAGCTCGACGAGACGATCCTCAAGGAGACCCCGAAGATCGAGCGGTTCAACGAGATCGTGAAGGTTCTTGCCGCGGTCGCGCCGCTGGTCGGCCTGCTCGGTACGGTGATCGGCATGATCATCACCTTTACCGCGATCACCATCTATGGTGCGGGCGATCCGCAGCTGATGGCCGGCGGTATTTCGGTGGCCCTTGTAACCACGGTGCTCGGCCTGCTGGCGGCGATCCCGCTGATCCTGCTGCACGCCATCGCGTCAGCCATGGCGCGGGGCAACCAGCAGATGCTCGATGAGCAGGCCGCCGGTCTTGTGGCCGAGCGCGCTGAAGCCGAAACGCGGGGCGTGGCCTGAGGGCCGCGCCTGGCGCCAACCCTATCGGAGATCCCACATGGGACTTGATACGCTTCAAAACTTCCTAGAGCGGGGTGGGCCGGTTCTCATCGTGATCATGTTCGCCACATTCGTCATGTGGGGACTTATCCTCGAGCGCCTGTTCTATTTCCGCCTCGCTCATGGGGATGTGGCAAACAGGGCGGTTTCCGAGTGGCGTTCGCGCTCGGATCGCAAGTCGGCTTATGCGCACTGGGTCCGCGACAAGCTCGTCTCGGAGGTGCGACAGAAGGCCGAGGCCAATGTGCTGCTGACCAAGGCCACAGTGGCGCTTGCGCCACTTCTCGGCCTGCTCGGCACGGTGACGGGCATGGTGACCGTGTTCGACGTTCTCGCGCTGACCGATGGTGCCGATGCAAAGGCCATGGCGGCCGGCGTGTCGCGTGCCACGATCCCGACAATGGCGGGCATGGTCGCCTCGATTACCGGGATTCCGTTTGCCTCCGGCATGACCCGCAAGGTGAACCGGCTGGTCCAGTCGGTTGCAGATGACATGGAGATCAGCTGATGCGCGGACGCACTCTGAGAACGCCGGAAGAGGCGGAAGTGAATCTCACGCCGATGCTCGACGTGGTGTTCATCCTGCTCATCTTCTTCATCGTGACGGCTGTGTTCACGCAGGAACAGGCGATCGGTCTTGAGCCGCCGCCGCCGCCCCCGCCACCGAACCAACCGAAACAGGAAACCCCGACGATCATCATCTATGTCGATCAGGATGGCCTTATCCGGGTCAATGGCCGGGTGGCTGATGTCGGGTCTGTTCGCCCGAATATCGAGCGGCTCAAGGCGGAAAATCCGGAAAGCGCCGTGATCATCCAGGCCCATCCTGAGGCGAAATCCGGCCTGATCGTGAATATTCGCGACCAGGCCTATTCCGCCCAGGCAACGCCGGTGAACATCATCCTGAGTGCGAGCTAGGAGAAACGAAATGGCCCGAAGAAAACGCGTGCTTGCTGCTGATGGTGGAGGGGATGATGATGTCAACCTCACCCCGATGCTTGACGTGGTGTTCATCCTGCTCATCTTCTTTATTGTCACCGCCCAGTTCATCAAGGAGCCCGGCGTGGACATTTCCCGCCAGGATGTCGACAATGACGCCCAGGTGAAACCGCTCGCCATCCTCGTCGCGATTGACGAGAACAGCGATATCTACATGGACAAGAAGAAGATTGATCCTAACGAGGTCGAATTCACGATCAAGGAGTTGCGGGAGGACAATCCCAAGGGCAAACTCGTGGTACAGGTGGACAATGAGGCGAATGCGGAAACGCTCGTCAATCTGATGGAGACGATCCAGCGGGCCGATGGCTCAACGGCGATCAATGTCTCCACGGCTCAGGACTAGGGAGAGAGCACATGTTCAACAGTCCGCTTATTCGGCTGGTCGCGGCCGTTCCGATTGCCTTCGCGATCGCATGGTTCCTTTTCGCCTGGTTCATGCCCTTCGTGATTTCCCAGAATTTCGAAGAGCCCGACCAGGGGCCGATGCGGACACTTGAGGCGATTACCCCACAGGACGAATCGCAGGAAGTGCGCCGCACCCAGCGTTCGAAACCTCAGAAACTGGCCTCGGCCAACAAGCCTCCGCCACCACCCAAGCTGTCCTCGTCGAAGTCCGACATCGACCTGCCCACGCCAAATATCCAGGGCGCAGCGCCCCAGGAACTCAGTTTCGACAGGATGCAGTCGCTGGCCATCGACCCGGTGGCAATTTCTGATCGCGATGCCCAGCCCATCCGTCCACCGGCACCGACTTATCCGCGGCGCGCGGCCGAACGGGGCACAGAGGGCAGTTGTGAAGTGCGCTTCGACGTGGATCCTCGCGGCAAGCCGTACAATATTTCGGCGACCTGCACCGACAACGTCTTCCAGCGCGAGGCGATACGCGCCGTGGAACGCGTCGAGTTTGCCCCGAAGATCATTCGTGGCAAGGCCGCCGAACGCAAGAATGTGGTCTACCCGATCGAGTTCCAGCTTCAGCAATAATCAGCCCTTCCGCTGGCGCGGGGCTTGTTTGTCATTTTTTTTTCAACGCCCCGTGCCGAAAGGTGCGGGGTTTTTTCTGGCAGCGAATTGACCTTAGGGAAATACATGTTATAACATTATTCTATAAAAAGTTGCAGATAGATGGAGGAAAAGATGGATCATGAGCAGACGGCTCCGCCGGGAAAGCATGGTGCAGGTCCGCCATCTCCGGGCAACACAGGCAGCGTTCGCGACCGATCGCGTGTCGGTTCAGGCGCGGTGATGTGGCGCGATCAGGAACGGCCGCGCTGGACTGGCCGAACGCGGCTCACCCTGTCTGCCCTGCCGGCTGGTGCGGTCACATTCGGGCTGTTTCTCGCAATGGACGCGTTGATCGCCACCGATTTGCCGCAGGTCGAGCCAGTGCGCCAGATCGAGCTGGTCGAGATCACGCCGGCTGACGAGCTTGAACAGCCCCGGCGCGCAAAAAGACAACGGCCGCAGCGGATTGATGCAGCCATGCAACCGCCTCCACCACCGGCGCTAACCGCGCGCAAGAGCGATATTGACCTGCCCGGCACGGTGATTTCGGGATCGGCGCCCGATCTTCCAAGGTTCGAGCGGCTGGGCGACCTTGTCCCACCCGTTCCCGCGATCACATCGCGCGATGTAAAGCCGATCCGCGCGCCGGTGCCTTCCTATCCCGACAGTCTTGCGCGGCGTGGTATCGAGGGTGATTGCGAGGTGTCGCTCAGTATCAACCGCAAGGGCGAGCCTTTTGATATCGCTGCCGATTGCAGCCATCCGGGCTTCGCAAATGCGGC
>CAYXQV010000060.1:7908-12379 GCA_964467505.1 uncultured Hyphomonadaceae bacterium
GCGAGCCTTTTGATATCGCTGCCGATTGCAGCCATCCGGGCTTCGCAAATGCGGCCGAACGCGCGGTTGCGGACGTCCAGTTTGCACCGCAGATCGTGCGCGGGGCGGCGGTGGAGCGCCATGGCGTGGTCTATCCGATCGTGTTCAGGCTGCAGGAATAGCTATGGTGGCGCGTGGGTGACTGCGCCTGGATGGACAAGGTTGACAGAAAGACAGCCAAGGCAGGGCGAACACGTAAAAAACATGCTATCAAATGGCTGGCGAGACTTGAATGCCGGGGAAAGTTCCGGTTGATTGAGGACTGAAGACTGCGCGCCGGCGCAGACAAGGAGTGAAACACCATGATGATGAAAAACTTTGTCAGGGGCATGATCGCGGCCGGTGTGATGGCACTGGCCACGGTCGGCACGGCAAGCGCACAGCAGTGTGCTGAAACCGAGTTCACCTCCAAGGCGGGGCAGCTTTATCTCGAAGCCGAAAACCAGCTTCTGGTGAACGAGGATCCCCAGGCGGCGCTTCAGGCGCTCAACAAGTTGCGCGCCGGTGAGCTTAATTGTTACGAAGAAGGTGCGGCGCTGCGCCTGAGTGCGGCCGTCAAGGTGAAGACGGGCGATTATGCCGGCGCGGTACGCGATCTCGAATTGGCGCTCAATCGCGGATATATCCCCGCCAAGGATCGCGCCTCGACCTTTTATAACATCTCCCAGCTTTACATGCAGGGTGAGAATATTGCCAAGGCTCTGGAATACATGGGCAAGTGGATCCAGGCAGGCGGGCAACCCGACCGGAACCAGAAATGGCAGCTCGCCGTCCTCAATCACAAGGTCGATAACAATCGCGAGTCGCTCAAATGGGCCGAGCAGGTGCTACGGCAGGACGGGCCGAACGCCAAGCGAGAAGTCTACGACTTCCTGATCTATCTGTATGACAAGACCGGACAGCTCGCCAAGAAGGCGGAACTGCTCGAAACGCTGCTGGCGCGCAATCCCGGGGAACGCAAGTTGTGGGACGCCATCGCTGGCGATTATTTCCGCGCGGGCGAAGACCGCCGCGCTTTCGCAGTCCAGAAGGCGATGTATCTTGCCGGTCTGCTCAAGACCGAAGAAGAGATCATGCGGGTGGTGAATTTCTACAACCAGTTTGATGTGCCTTATGAGGCAGCCAAATTACTGGAAAAGGAGATGAATGCCGGGCGTATCGAGAAAACCTATGAAAAGCTCGAACTGCTGGCCAATCTTTACCAGGTGTCGCGTGAGTTCGGGAAAGCGATCCCGGTGATCGAACAAGCGGCCCGGATGCGCAATTCCGGCGCCATGTATGAGCGGCTTGGCCGGTCCTATGCCGAGCTCAAGCAGTGGGAAAAGACGGAAGAGGCGATGACGCAGGCCCTGAACGCGGGCAATCTGAAGGACCGTGGGACGGCCTGGACGTTGATCGGTCAGTCGCGTTATGAGCGCGGCATGCGTGAACAGGCCAAGGACGCTTTCCGGAAGGCGAACAATCGCGCCGGGCGCGGCTGGTTGCAATTCATGGCGTCCGAAGAACGTACCGAGCGTGAGCTGTTCTGCTTCGATATCAGGAGCAAGGTACTCGAAACGAAGAACGAACAGAAAGCGTGCAAGCAAATCGCGGTTCTTGGTGAGGCACAGTTGCCCGAAAACTGCAAGACCGTGGAAGCGCGCGTCGAAGAAGCCCAGGCCGAGCTGGAAGAATCGGGCTGCGACAGCCGCAGCTGATCTGCCGGACACTTGCTGAAAAGAGCGCCCCGGCCATGTCTGACATGGCCGGGGTTTTTCGTGTTTCCGGCCACTGGTGCAAAGCGCGCGCCTGCCTGAAGCACCGCCTCTTCGCAACACTCCGGCCCGGCACATCCAAGTGGGAAAGTGGTTCAGTCGACCCGCAAACCGCCCGGGTCCGGGCGCTATTCCTGCCGGGCGCGCCAATCGAGGAACCAGCTGGAAAAGCGTTGCAGCCCGGCTTCCAGCGGCGTGCTCGGCGCGTACGCATAATCGCGTTCCAGTCGCTCCACATTGGCGAAGGTTTCGACCATGTCGCCGGGCGGCAGCGGTGCGAGCTCGGTCCGGGCTGTCCGGCCAAGCTGTTGCTCCAGTATCGAGATCATGTCGGCGACGGGCCTTGGAGAATGATTGCCGACATTGTAGATGCGGTGTGACGGGTCGCCGCGCATGTTGTCGGCGACTTCGCCAACCATGCGCTCGATGACAGCCGTGATGTCGTCGATATAGGTGAAGTCGCGCCGCACATCGCCAAAATTGTATAGCTGGATCGGGCGCGCCTCCAGGATTGCGTCGGCGAATTTCCAATAGGCCATGTCGGGCCGTCCCCATGGGCCGTATACGGTAAAGAAGCGCAGGCCGATCGCATCGAGGCCGAACAGCCGGCTATAGGTGGCCGTGAGGATCTCATCGGCAATCTTCGTGGCCGCATAGAGCGATTTCGGCGTCGCGAGCGTGAGGTCCTCCACGAAGGGAAGCGTGTCGATGCCGCTGTAAACGGAGCTGGAGGAGGCGTAGATCAGGCGCTTGACACTCGGGCAATGGCGGATGGCCTCCAGCAGGCTGAGCTGGCCGGTCAGGTTCGACCTCGCATAATCCATGGGCGCGTTGAAGGAATGGCGGACACCGGCCTGGGCAGCAAGATGAATGACGACCTCGGGCTGTATGCTCGCCAGCAGGTCAGCCAGTGCACTGGAATCGGAAATGTCCAGCGGATGGTGGACCATGTCCACAGCGAGATGTTCGATGCGTGCCCGTTTGAGAGCGGGGTCATAATAGGCATTGAAACTGTCAACGCCCGCAAGCTCATAGCGACCCGCCTTGTGGAGGGCGTGACACAGATATGCACCAATGAAGCCGGCCGAGCCGGTGACAAGGATTTTCATGTTCCGCAAACCTGTTCACGCTGTTTTGTCGCGCAGTGTCGAAGGCACCATCCATCCGGGATAGTCAAACCCCTGCCACTGCTGCTGCCTGACCCGACTGCATAGCGTGCATGTCTAAAACCGTGCAGGCTGGGCGTCGCGCTGGTTTATCCTGCCCGCGCCGTTGCTTCAAGGTAGGTTGCCAGCCGCCTGAAGCCCTCCTGGTCAACCGTTTCGGCGCGCGCGGTCGGATCGATCCCGCAGCTTTCCAGCCAGTCAGCCGCATTGAGGCCATGTCCCTCGGCAAGCCCCTTCAGCGCCGCACGCAACATCTTCCGGCGCTGGCCGAAAGCGGCGGCCGCAACGCGCTGAAGGCTCGCAAGTGCGTCGAAGCGGTGCGTCTTGTTCAGCGGCTGGAGAACTGCCACGGCGCTGTCCACCTTTGGCGGGGGGCGGAAGGCACCGGGCGGCAGGGTGAAGGCGATATGCGCCTGGCAGACCGCCTGGGCGAGAACGGCAAGGCGCCCATAATGGGCCGAGCCTGGCGCGGCACAGATCCGCTCGGCAACCTCCTTCTGGAACATCAGCGCCATCTCGCCGCGCCAGTCGCCGGCCGTCAACCAGTCAATCAGCAGGATGGTTCCGACATTATAGGGCAGGTTGGAGATAATCATGGCGGGTGTCGCACCGCCCGCCTCGTCGATCAGGGCCGTCCAGTCGGCGCGCCGCGCATCACCCTGGTGGACGTGCAGACGGCCCTGCCGGGTTTCGGGCCATTCGCGCAGCGCCCCGGAAAATCGCGGATCGGCTTCCACGGCGACAAGGTGCGCCGCGCCTGCCTCGAGAAGGGCCCGTGTCAGGCCGCCGGGACCGGGGCCGACCTCAATCACTGTGCGCGCGTCCACCGGTCCGGCAGCAAGCGCGGTGCGCGCCAGGATGTCGGGATCGAACAGGAAATGCTGGCCAAGCGACTTGCGTGCCGGCACGTGTGAGAGCTCCTCGCGTTCGGTCATGTCCTGTCGGCCTGACGGCGATTTGCCGCGAGCCAGGCGGCCAGCCGGATGGCGGCGACAAGGCTGTCGGCGCGCGCAGTCCCCTCGCGCGCGGCATCATAGGCCGTGCCGTGATCGGGACTGGTACGGATGACAGGCAGTCCGAGCGTGGTGTTGACCCCGCCCCAGAAGTCCAGCGTCTTGACCGGGATAAGCCCCTGATCATGGGTCATGGCAATGATCGCGTCGAACCGGCCGCCGAGGGCTTCGGCGAAGACTGTGTCAGCCGGGCGCGCATCACAGATGTCGATACCTGCGCCGCGAAGGGCCCTGGCGGCAGGGTTGATGATGTCGATCTCCTCGCGTCCGATGGCGCCGTCCTCTCCGGCATGGGGATTGAGGCCGGTAAAGGCCAGGCGCGGGGCAGGCAGGTTGAAATCGCGTCGAAGCGCCAGGTCCGTGATCCTTGCAATCGCCTGCAGGTCAGCGCCGTCAATGGCCTCAATCGCATCGCGCAGCGCCAGGTGGATCGTCGCCAGCGCAACGCGCAATCCCCCGCCGGTCAGCATCATGACAGGACGCGGCGCCGGACGGTCAT
>CAYXQV010000061.1:0-12312 GCA_964467505.1 uncultured Hyphomonadaceae bacterium
CGGTCGACTCGGATATCACGGGCGCTGGCATCCTCGTACTGGACGAGCGCAATGAATTTCACGCGCCCCTGCGCAAATGGAAGGGAATAATCGGCTCCGACCTCGCTGTCCCATTCGTCTTCCCCGTCAAGAAAGCGCCGCTGCACGCGATCGCCATCGACAGGCTGGCGCAGGCTGCGTTCGCGCTCGTTCTCGTTGCGCTGGCGGGCACTTGCATTGAGGCTCGCGCGGTGCCCGTTGTCACCGGACCAGTCGAGCGCAAGAGAAGCTTCCACATCCTCGACAGAGCGTTCAACATCCTCATCGCGTCGTTCGCGCAGCAAGCGGTCCGCAGATGTGATCAGTTCGGCGCCCTTGCCGCCAAAATTGTTGGCATCGTTTTCAAGTCCGAGCGTCCAGGCCAGTGATCCCAGTTCGCCATTTACCGAGACGCTGGCGCGGCTGAGACGCGGTTCCAGGCGCTGTCGAAAACGCGGATCCCATGACCATGTCCCGGAAATGCCGCCAGGGCGGGTGATGACATTGACGACCTGCCCGGAAAGCCCCGGAATTGCATGATCGCTGGCTTCACCCAGTTCCATGCGCAGCACTTTTCCGATCGGCATGCGGGCGAGCGCCTCGCCTGCGCTGTTGGATTTGCCCGACACGCGCTGGCCATTGATCAGCACATTGCCGCTTGCCTGGCCAAGGCCCCGCCCGCCTGCCCCGCCTTGCTGGATGCTGAATCCGGGTATTTCACGCACCATGTCCAGCGCAGTGAGGGGTGAGAACCGCTCGAATTGTTCGGGTGTGTATGCGGTGCCCGGCTGTGCATCGGCTGACGCCGCAACCAGGGCTATGGTGATCATGGCTGCCCGGCCCTTGCCCATTCGCGAACCCTCCAATGCCCTGCCATGGCGTTGCCGTGTTCATGCCTCATGAACCCTGTTCGTGCCAAGGTTTCTTGCCGGTCAGGGAGAGTTCGACATGAAAAGAGTGGCCGTGATCTACGGAGGCTGGTCCTCGGAACGGGAAATATCGATCAGCTCGGGCACGCAGATGTCGCGTGCGGCGCGCGCAGCCGGCTATGAGGTCATCGAGATCGATGCCACGCGTGAGCTTGCGCACCAGCTCGCGCAAGCCGAGCCGGAAGTCGTGCTCAACGGCCTGCACGGGCCGTGGGGCGAAGATGGCTGCGTGCAGGGCCTGCTGGAGGTCATGGAGCTGGCCTATACCCATTCCGGCGTCCTGGCCTCGGCCCTGGCAATGAACAAGCGCAAATCCAAGGCCGTTTATGCGCAGGCCGGTCTCGATATCGCCGAAGATGTCGCCTGCACGCGCGCGCAGGCCGCCGCCCGCCACCTGCTTGAGCCGCCCTATGTGATCAAGCCGGTGGCCGAAGGATCCAGCTTCGGTGTTGTCATCGTGCGCAAGGGCACCAATGGCCCGCCACAGGAATTGCTGGGCGATGACTGGGTCTATGGCGATGACCTGATGGCCGAGAAATATATCCCCGGACGCGAATTGTCGGTGGGCGTGATGGGCGAGCGCGCGCTCGCAGTTACGGAGATCACGACATTAAGGGAGTTTTACGATTTTGATGCAAAATACGCGTCGGGCGGATCGCGCCACGCATTGCCAGCTGATTTGCCCGATCATGTGACGCAGGCGGCCATGGCGGCAAGCGTGCAGGCCCATCATGCCCTCGGCTGCCGCGGGGTTTCGCGGTCCGATTTTCGATATGACGAGAGTGAGAACCGGCTCGTGATCCTGGAAACCAACACCCAGCCCGGCATGACGCCGACCTCGCTTGTGCCGGAACAGGCGGCGTTTCTCGGGATCAGTTTCGAGCAACTGGTGGCCTGGATGATAGAGGATGCGTCATGCGGGCGATGAATAACAGACCAGCGGGCGGACCGGGCCAGCCCGGCGGGCACGAGGAGGTGCGCGTGACCTCGGTGATACTTGGCCTTGTCATGGTCATCGCGCTGATCGTGACGGCAGCGGCGTGGATGGGGGGCTCGCTGTCGCAAATGCACAGCCGGGTAGCGAATTTCACCGATGCGACCGCGCGCAGTCTCGGTGTCGCCGTATCGGATATTGCTGTCATCGGTCTTGAGCATGACCACGAGCTGGCGGCGGGCATTCGCGCAGCCGCCATGGTGGAGCCGGGCGAAAACATGTTCCGCGCCGATCCTCATATCATTCGCGATCGCGTCGAGACGACCGGCAAGGTCGTGAATGTCCGCGTTCACCGCCTCTGGCCCGACCAGATCGTGATCATGGCGGATCCGGCCGATCCTCTGGCGCTCTGGAAACAGGGGGACAGCTGGACCGTGATTGATGAATTTGGCCGGGCGATGGCGGGCCAGCCAGCCAGTGAACTTGCGGGTCTGCCGCGCGTGACAGGCGCAAGTGCCCCGGTCGCCGCGCCCGACCTGCTGGCACAGATCCGGGCTCATCCCTCACTGGCAAGGCGGCTCGTGCGCGCCGATCGCATTGACGGGCGCCGATGGACCCTCCACTTCGATGACCGCGATGACGGCCTGCAGGTCGATTTTCCCGAAGACAGCCGTTTCGGGCATGCCCTGGCGCGGCTTGTTGCCGCGAATACGAGCCATGCCATCCTTGACCGGCCGGTTGCCGTGATCGACCTTAGAGCCGATAACCAGCTGGTGATCCGTCCGCTCAACGCGTCGCCAGAGGAGGGCGCTGCCTGATGTCGGCTTTTGAGCACCGGGCGGTCGGACGCAGCGGGCAGGCGGATCGAGACCATTTCGCCGCCCTTGATATTGGCGGCTCGAAAGTCGTCTGCCTGATCGCAAGGCGTGACAGCCAGGCGTCGGGTGGTTTTGTCCTGGCAGGCGCCGGTCGCCAGCAGAGCCGGGGTTTCACCGGTGGTGCAATCACAGATATCGACGCGCTGGAACGCACCGTTCGCCTCGCAGTCGAGGATGCCGAGCGCGAGGCCGGCCACAGGATTTCGAGGGTGCGTCTCGGACTGACCGGGGCCAGGGTCGGCTGCCAGCTTGTTTCGGCGGGATGCATGACGGCGGGCCGCGAAGTCTCCGAGCGTGACGTGCGGCGCGTGCATGCTGCCTGCCTCGCGCAGGCCCAGACAAAGGGGCGGGAAATTCTCGGCATCTGGCCGGTGGCGTACCGTGTCGACGACCAGGAAGGCGTGCGCGAGCCGGTCGGGATGATCGGTTCCAGGGTCGGCGCGCTGGTCAATGTCGTTTCGGCGCCCGCATCGGTGGTGCGCAACCTCGTCGAATGCGTATCCCGCGCCTATCTGCGCATAGAACAGATCGTTCCGTCTTCGACGGCGAGCGGTCTGGGGGCGCTGGTGGACGATGAACGCGATAACGGAACTGTCTGTATCGACATGGGGGCGGGGGCAACGACGATCTGCGTGATGCTGAACGGCGCCCCGGCCTGGCTGAGCCTGGTGCCGGCCGGAGGGTTCCACGTCACCGCCGATCTGGCGCAGGGGCTGGGCACGACCTTTGCGGCCGCAGAGCGGCTCAAGACAGTGCATGGCCAGGCGGATCGCAATGCCCCGGGACTGGCAGAGCGGATCGAGGTTCCCCGGCTGGGCGATGATGGTCGCCTGAATGCGGTGCGCATGCCAAGGCAGCGCCTTGTCGAGATCATCCTGCCGCGGATCGAGGAAGTCTTCGAGATCGTGCACGGCCAGTTGTCAGCCAGTCCGCTTGCCCGGGTCATGCCGAAACGTGTCGTACTGACTGGCGGTGCGAGCCAGTTGTACGGTGTGCGGGAGGTCGCCGGGCGGGTGCTGGGCGTGCCGGTTCGGCTTGGACGCCCGGTGATGGCGGAGAATCTCGGGGAAACCCTGTCAACACCGGCTTTTTCCACAGCGGCAGGTCTGCTAAGCTTGTCGATGTCGGGCAAGCCCGGCGCGATCGGGGCGGGTCTCGCGTCGGGCCGAACAGGAGGTGTCGCTTCCGAAAGCGGAGGCATGGTGAACAGGAGCTTGCAGTGGCTGCGTGAAAATTTCTGAGCGAATCTGCATTCGCTTAACCACGTTTTAGTCCGGTACGGTCAGTTTGATGTTCACAGCACACCGATTTGGCGTAGATTTGAAAAGGCGATGGTGATGACACAGGAACTCAATCCGCGGATCGTGGTATTTGGCGTTGGCGGCGCCGGCGGCAATGCGGTCGACAACATGATCGAAGCCAACCTTCAGGGGGTCGAGTTCATCGTTGCCAATACCGATGCACAGGCGCTCGGCCGCTCGCAGACCCAGAATCGTATCCAGCTCGGCCCGGAAACGACCGGCGGCCTGGGCGCCGGCGCGCGTCCCGAAGTGGGCGCCGCTGCGGCCGAGGAAAGCCTTTCGCAGATCGAAGCATGTCTTGAGGGCGCGCACATGGTTTTCATTGCCGCGGGCATGGGCGGGGGAACGGGAACGGGCGCTGCACCCGTGATTGCCAGGACGGCGCATGAGAAGGGCATCCTGACCGTGGGGGTCGTCACCAAGCCGTTCGGTTTTGAAGGTACGCGTCGTATGCGGTTCGCCCTGGACGGACTTGAAGAGATGCGCCGCAATGTCGATACGCTTATCGTGGTTCCCAACCAGAACCTGTTCCGCGTCGCCAATGAGCGCACCACTTTTGCCGATGCGTTCCGGATGGCCGATGACGTGCTTTATGCCGGCGTTCGCGGGATTACTGACCTGATGGTGATGCCCGGCCTGATCAATCTCGATTTCGCCGATGTCCGCTCGATCATGACCGGGATGGGTTCGGCGATGATGGGCATGGGCGAGGCTGCGGGTGAGAACCGCGCGCTCGATGCAGCCCGCGCGGCGATCGACAATCCGCTGCTTGATGATGTCACGATGAAAGGTGCCCGCGGCGTGCTCATCAACATCACCGGCGGCTATGACCTGACGCTGTTCGAGCTTGACGAAGCGGCCAATGAAATTCGCGCCGAAGTCGATCCCGAAGCCAATATCATTCTTGGTTCGACCTTCGATCCTGATCTGGACGGCAAGCTGCGCGTGTCGGTGGTCGCCGCCGGACTTGAAAAGAGTTCGGCCGAACTGATTGGCGAGCCGGGCATGGCGGCGCCTGCCCCGGATTTGCCTGAACCGGCGGGCGAGCGGCCTGTCGTGGTCACATCGGCTGGAACCTTTGGCGTCGGGGACGAATTTCCAGAGGAGGAAACAAGCCGTGACGACGCGGAATCCCCGCAGCTTGATCCGCGTCCTGATTTCGCCGGAAGACCGCTGCCGGCGACGCATGCCGATGCCCAGCCGGGCGAGGGAGAAGTCACGACGGACACTGTTTTTGCGCGCTCCGGAGTGCCGGCGACCGGGGACAGGCAGCGCGCTGACGAAGCTGCATCGGGGCCGGCAGGCTTTGCAAACCTCTTTGGCTGGCGTCGCAGCCTGAGCGACAATGACGACGAGCCTGGCGAGGCGGAGGCCGCAGAGGCCCTGATCTCATCGCCCGATGATCATCCCGAGCCGGCACCGTTCGATGATGCGGAGCTTGAAATTCCGGCCTTCCTGCGACGGTCGGCAAACCATTGAGCCTTTGTCATCTTGACGCCTACACCATGGGTGGCGAAGGAAAAACCTGAACCAGAACAAGGTCAAAACCGATTTTCCGGCTCTGGTTGCAACAAACCGAAACAATCAGTGTGTTGTGATCCTGCCGAGCTTGTCCTCCTTAATGCGTTTAACGAGGACAATTGTTTGGGCTTGGCCATGTATCAGCAGACCCTGTCGGGACCCGCTTTCTGTGCCGGGATAGGCGTTCATGGTGGGCGCCGGGCAAGACTTGTCATGCTACCTGCGCCGGCAGATACCGGTATATGTTTCGTGCGCACCGATGTGACCGACCGCGACAACAGGATCGTCGCGCGCGGCGATCAGGTCAGCGAGGTTCAACTCGGCACGACGCTCTCCAACCGGCAAGGTGTATCGGTTGCCGTGGTCGAGCATCTGCTGGCGGCGTGTTCGGGAATGGGGCTGGACAATGCGGTCATCGAAATCGATGCGCCCGAAGTGCCTGTCATGGACGGCTCGTCACAGGTTTTCTGCGGCCTGATGGCGCGTATTGGCCTGGTGCAGCAGGACGCGCTGCGACGCCGCATACGGATGCTGGACACCGTGAGTGTCCGCGATGGTGCCAAATGGGCAAGGCTGGGTCCTGGCGATCATGATGATCTCACATTGCGCGCCCGGATCGATTTCGAGAGCCGTGCGATCGGCGTACAGGAAATGTCGCTGCGCCTGCAGCCGGGCCTGTTTGCACGCGATCTCGCCTTTGCCCGCACCTTCGGTTTCGCCCGGGACGTGGAAAAGCTGCAGGCGATGGGGCTGGCGCGCGGCGGCTCTCTCGACAATGCCGTGGTGATTGACGGGCACGACGTGCTCAATCCGGAAGGGTTGCGCGCGCATGATGAGTTCATTCGCCATAAATTGCTTGATGCCGTCGGCGACCTGTTTCTGGCGGGCGGCCCGATAGCCGGCATTTTCGAGGCCGAACAGCCCGGCCATGCGCTCAACAACCAGCTTGTTCGCAAACTGCTTGCAACGCCTGATGCCTGGTGCTGGGAAACGCCGGACGCAGCAGACGAGATGGCGTGCGAGCCCATGGCTGTCCGGGCCTGAGGGGCTTCGGTCGTGATTGCCTTGCGGGTCTGGCGGTGGCGTGTTGTGTTCGTGCGCAACAGCGTGGCTGATACCCGGACGGGTGCAGCTGAAGTGCAGTGCGCCTTGGACAAATCGCTGGCGGGCGTTTAGTCAGGAGGCTGTCATATCCCTTCGCAAGGACTACCGACCCATGCGCCACAGATCGCTCGCGCTTCCCCTCCTCGTAACAGGCCTGCTCGGCGCCACCGCGTGCCAGTCCAATGACCGCCAGCAGGAACTCGCCTATGTCGAGCGGCCGGTCGAACTGTTGTACAATCGCGGCGCTGCGGAGCTTGATGAGCGGGATTATGCCGAAGCGATCCAGTTCTTCAATGAAGTCGAACGCCAGCATCCTTATTCCGACTGGGCACGCCGGGCCACGCTGATGACGGCATTCGCCCATTACCGCGCGCGCCAGTATGATGATGCCGTCTCGATCGCCCAGCGCTATATTTCGCTCAATCCGGGCACTGACGGGGCAGCTTATGCCTACTACATCGTCGGCATTGCCTATTTCGAGCAGATCATGGATGTCGGACGCGACCAGAAGATGACCGAACTGACCCATGCGGCCCTGACCGACGTGATCCGCCGGTTCCCGGACTCCGAATATGCCAAGGATGCCACGCTTAAAATGGACATGGTCCGTGACCAGCTGGCCGGCAAGGAGATGGAGGTGGGTCGCTGGTACCTGCGCCGCGACCAGCACCTGGCCGCCATCAATCGCTTCAAGACTGTGGTGGAGGAATATGACCAGACCAGCCATGTGGCTGAGGCTTTGCACCGGCTCGTGGAAGCCTACCTGGTGGTCGGCCTGCGCGGGGAAGCACGCGCGGCCGGGGCCGTGCTCGGATACAATTTCCCCGACAGTGACTGGTACCGCGACAGTTACCGCCTGCTGAGCAGCGAAGGGCTCGACCCGGAAACCGCAAGCGAGGAAGAGCGCAGGGGATGGCTGTCCCGCCTGTTCTGAAGCCGTCCAAAAAGCACTTGTTCCTTATTTGTTCGAGTGCTATACGCAGCTCATGCTTGTGTCCATATCAATCAGGGATTTCGTTCTCATTGACCGGCTCGACCTGGAGCCGGTACGCGGATTCACGTCACTGACCGGCGAGACGGGAGCGGGCAAGTCAATTGTCCTGGATGCACTTGGACTGGCACTCGGCGCAGCTGCGGAAAAGCGTCAGGTGCGTGCCGGGGCCACACAGGCAAGCGTCATGGCTGAACTGGCACCGCCTTTCGGGCATAGTGTGTGGGCCACGCTTGGCGAAGAGGGGATCGTGGCCGATCCGGGCGAGACGCTGACGCTGAAACGGATTGTGCGCCGCGATGGGCCCTCGCGCGCGCTCGTCAATGACCAGCCGGTGAGTGCTGCCTTGCTCGCGCGGATCGGATCGAGCCTGGTTGAGATCCATGGCCAGCATGCGGCAGCGGCGCTCTGGCGACCGGCAGCGCATCGCGCAATGCTTGATGATTATGCCGGAAATCATGACTTGCTTGCCCGCTGCGCGGCGACATGGCGCCACTTGCAGGAGGCAAGATCGGTGCGCGTGCGGATGGCTGAGGCGGCCGGCGCATCGCAGGCGCAGCGTGAGGCGCTGGCACTGGAAATCGAACGGCTGGAGGAATTGGCGGTGCAGCCGGGCGAAGCGGGCCGGCTGGCCGGTCAGCGTGATCGATTGATGCAGGCTGAACGGGCAGGCGATGGCGTGCGCCTTGCCAATGACGCGCTGGAAGGGGCAGATGTGTCCGGCGGGCTTGCCATGGCCGCGCGTGAACTTGAACGCGTGGGTCGGCTCAGCGGGTTTGACGGCGAAGACCAGCCGCTTGGCCAACTTGCCCGCGACGCCGCTGAGGCGCTGGAGCGGGCGCTGATCGAAGTTCGTGAGGCCGAACAGGCGATCGGCCAGTTGGCAGCCGGGTGCGAGGCCGATCCGGAGGGGCTGGAGGCAGCCGAGGCGCGCCTGTTCGCAATACGCGCCGAAGCCAGGCGTCAGGGTGTCGAGCCTGATGAGCTTGCCGACGTGCTCGCAGCGGTGCTGGCGCGACAGGCGCAGCTGGGCGACGTTGAAGCCGACATCGCAGCAGCGATCGCGGCTGAAAAGACGGCGGCAGCGGCGTGGCGAGGGGCGATTGAGGAACTGACACGGTCACGCAAGGCGGCGGCCGGGCGTCTTGCAAGCGCGATCGAAAGGGAATTTTCGCCGTTGCGCCTTGGCAGGACGGCGCTCCGATTCGCGATCTCGCAACTTCCGGACGAAGATGCAGGCGGCCACGGCCAGGATCATGTGGAAATCGAGGTGGAGACCAATCCGGGCGCCGGGTTCGGGCCGCTGCGAAGGATCGCATCAGGCGGGGAGTTGGCGCGGGTGTCGCTGGCCCTGAAATGCGCGCTTGCCGAGACCGGTAAGACAAGTGTCCTCGTCTTCGACGAGGCCGACCAGGGCGTTGGCGGCTCGGTCGCCGCAGCGATCGGTGAACGGCTGGCGCGCCTCGCGGCTGAGCGCCAGGTCTTTGCCGTCACCCACAGCCCCCAGGTGGCGGCCGCGGCCGATGCCCAATGGCTGATTTCGAAATCGGAGGGAAGCGCGCAAGAGGTTGGACGCACGCGCGTGAGCGGGCTAAATCGCAAGGATCGCTGCGAGGAAATCGCCCGGATGCTCGCAGGTCATGAAGTCACGAGGGAAGCACGCGCTGCAGCGCGCAGGCTGCTGGAAGAACGATGCCGGACCCCAGACCTGTCAGTGAGCTGAGCCAGGAGGAGGCGCGCGTCGAACTGGCGCGGCTGGCCGAGCAGATCGGGCAGGCCGATGCGGCCTATTATCGCGAAGATGCGCCGGTCCTGTCCGATGCGGAATATGATAGCCTGCGTCTGCGAAATGATGCGATAGAGGCAAGATTTCCGGCGCTCAGGCGGGAAGACAGCCCGTCCGGTCGTGTCGGCGCGCTGCCGGGGGCCGGCTTTTCCAAGCTGGAACATGGCGCAGCGATGCTGTCGCTCGACAATGTCTTCACCCAGGCCGACGTTTCGGAATTCACCGCGCGCGTACGCCGCTTCCTGGGCCTTGCCGATGATGAGCGCCTCGCCATCACGGCCGAACCCAAGATTGACGGCCTGTCGCTCAGCCTTACCTATGAGGCCGGGCGGCTGGTGTGCGCGGCGACACGTGGCGACGGGCGTATCGGTGAGGATGTCACCGCGAATGCGCGAACGGTTGGCGACATTCCCGAAAGTCTTGCCGGCAATGACTGGCCGGGCCGGATCGAAATTCGCGGCGAGGTGTTCATGTCGCATGAGGATTTCAAGGCGCTCAACTGCCGCGAGGCAGCAGCCGGGCGAAAGGTGTTTGCCAATCCCCGAAATGCTGCGGCCGGAAGCCTGCGCCAGCTCGACGCGGAAGTGACCCGCGTGCGCCCGCTGGGTTTCTTCGCCTATGCCTGGGGGGCTGCCAGCGCACCCTTCGCGCAGACCCAGTCGGATGCCATGGAGGTGCTCAAAAGCTGGGGAATGCGGACAAATCCCCTGTTCTCGCGCCATGAGGAGACCGCCGGCCTGCTGGATGCCTACAGCGATATCGAGGCGCGCCGGGCCGATCTCGGCTATGATATTGACGGTGTTGTCTACAAGGTCGACCGGCTCGATTACCAGGAAAGGCTGGGCATGGTCAGCCGGGCACCGCGATGGGCCGTGGCGCACAAATTCCCGGCCGAGCAGGCGGTCACGCAGCTTGAGCGGATCGAGATCCAGGTCGGGCGTACCGGCACGCTGACGCCTGTGGCCCGACTGAAACCGGTCACGGTTGGCGGGGTGGTCGTGTCAAACGCCACCCTGCACAATGAAGACGAGATTGCCCGGCTCGATGCGCGACCCGGCGACCGGGTCAGGATCCAGCGCGCCGGCGATGTGATTCCCCAGGTTCTGGAGGTGGTTGATGGCGATCGCACGGGCCGCGCGCCGCCTTTCCAGCCGCCGGACACCTGTCCGGAATGCGGCTCGGTGGCCGTGCGCGAGCTCAATGACAAGGGCGAGCCCGATGCGCGTCGCCGCTGCACGGGTGGGCTGATCTGCCCGGCGCAACGTCATGAAAGAATGAAGCATTTCGTGTCGCGCAAGGCGCTTGACATAGACGGGCTCGGAGCGAAACAGATTGCCCTGTTCACGTCGAAAGGCGTCCTGCGCGGTCCGCAGGATATTTTCCGCCTGCGTGAGCGGATCGAGGCGATGGACCTGCCTCCGCTTGCCGAATGGGAGGGTTTTGGCGAGGTCTCGGCGCGAAATCTCTACGCGGCCATTGATGCGCGCCGCCAGGTGGCTTTCGAGAGGTTTCTCAACGCCCTGGGCATCCGCCATGTTGGTGAGGTGAGCGCCGGACTGTTTGCCCGCAGTTTCGGCGACTGGCGGGTCTTCTGGCGCACGGTTGAGCAGGCCGCGGAAGACGGCGAGGGCAGCCAGGCCTGGGAGGAACTGACCGCGATCGACGGTATCGGCGTGGCAGCAGCTGGCGCACTGGTGGATTTTGCGACAGAACCCCACAATATCGAAATGCTCGGCGAACTTCTCGGCGCGATCACGGTCGAGCCCGCCCGGAGTGTGTCAGGTGCCAGTCCCGTCTCGGGCAAGACTGTCGTCTTTACGGGGACGCTTGAGCGCATGACGCGCGACGAGGCCAAGGCACGCGCCACGTCTCTGGGCGCGAAGGTCTCCGGCTCGGTGTCGTCGCGGACCGACTATCTGGTGGCCGGGCCCGGGGCAGGCTCGAAACTCAGGAAAGCACAGGAACTCGGCATCGAGACGCTGAGCGAGGAGGCCTGGCTTGAACTGATCAATGCGCTACCGGGATGAGCCGCGCGCGTCACAGCGGGGCGCACGCCGTCTCCAGCCATGCCCGCGCCTCGGCGTCCAGGTGCGGGCCGATCTGCGACAGGACCCGTTCATGATAGCGGTCAACCCAGATATGCTCAGCCGGGCTTAGCAATCCGGGATCGATAAGTTCGCGCGCAAGCGGTGCAATCGTCAGGGTCTCGAAACCGTGCATTGGCCGCTCGCCGCCGGGTATCTCGCGCGCTTCGGTGACATATTGGAGGTTTTCGATGCGGATGCCATAGGCGCCAGCCCGGTAATAGCCCGGCTCATTGGAGACAATCATGCCGGCCTGCAGCGCAACATCATTCCACGCCTTCGCAATACGCTGGGGGCCTTCATGCACGCCGAGATACACGCCGACCCCGTGGCCTGTGCCATGGTCATAATCCAGCCCCGCCTGCCAGAGGGCATGGCGGGCCAGAGTGTCGAGATGCGTGCCTGTCGTGCCCGGCGGAAAGCGCACTTCAGCCAGCGCGATATGCCCCTTGAGCACAAGCGTATAATGGCGCCGCATTTCCCCGGACGGCTCGCCAATGGGAACGGTGCGTGTGACATCGGTTGTGCCATCGACATATTGCCCGCCGGAATCGACCAGGAAAAGCGTGCCGCGTTCGAGCTTGCGATTGGACGCCGTGTTGACCCGGTAATGTGGCAGGGCGCCATTCGGTCCGGCTCCGGAAATCGTTTCGAAGGACAGGTCTTTCAGGCCGTCAAGCTCTTCGCGAAACGCCTCAAGTCTGGCGGTGGCGTCGATCTCGCTGAACGTGCCAGTCTGGCCGTCCGTGGCCAGCCAGTGCAGGAA
>CAYXQV010000062.1:0-12170 GCA_964467505.1 uncultured Hyphomonadaceae bacterium
CGGAGCGCATGAACCTGAAGCTGCTGGAGCCTCTGCGGGAGCTGTTCAAGGACGAAGTCCGCCGCATCGGCCTGGAACTGGGCCTGCCCTCGGAGATGGTCATGCGCCATCCCTTCCCGGGTCCCGGGCTGGGGGTGCGCATCCTCGGCGAGGTGCGCCGGGAGTACGCCCAGGTGCTGCGCCGGGCGGACGCCATCTTCATCCACGAACTGCGCCGGGCGGGGCTCTACGACCAGGTCAGCCAGGCGTTCGCCGTCTACCTGCCGGTGAAGTCGGTGGGAGTCACCGGCGACGGCCGCCGCTACGAGCACGTCATCGCCCTGCGCGCGGTGGAGACCGTGGACTTCATGACCGCCCGCTGGGCGCAGCTGCCCTACGATTTCCTGGACCACTGCTCGCGGCGCATCATCAACGAAATCGAGGGCGTCTCGCGGGTGGTGTACGACATCTCCGGCAAGCCGCCGGCGACCATCGAGTGGGAGTAGTCTGGTTATAAGTGACTGTTGCGTAAAGATAAACTATGCTCGTTGAGCATATGACTCACATGATCAATGAGCCGGCGAATCATGAATATCAATGATTTGGCTGTTCTTGGCCAAGCGGCTCCATTCCCCATGATTTTGTTGATGGTATAGGGAGTAGAGTTCGCACCAACTCTGGGTAGCCGCTCATCATTCTCAATCCCTGATGCGTCTTCCATAGGCCGGTCTTCAAAAGACGCTGGATCGCTCACGCGGTGTTCTCGTGGGTCTCGCCGGTATAGTGATCCGGCACCACCTGCCCGCGCGGCTGGACGATGACCTCCAGCCCCAAGATGCGCAGCGCCTTCAGAACCTTGCCGATCTCGGCCGTTTCCTTCCCCCGTTCGAACTCTGACAGAAACCGCGTGCTCAGGTTGCCGAGCCCGGAGACCGTCTCCAGCGTCAGGTGCCGCTGTTTGCGATGGGCGCGCGCCAAGCGGCCGAGTTCCTCGATGGTCTGGATTTTGCCGTATGGGATGTCGTACTGCGGCATAGACGTACCCACTAAAATGTACCGTACGGTAAAATATAACAACTCAATCAGTTGATAGCAACAAAAATGTACCGTACGTGATAATACGTCGCGATGGGTTTGGTGGCCTCCGCATCCCAATTGATGTGTAGAACAATGCACCAACGTTTTTCTGGTTGGTGAGTGTTCATATTGGTCTTCAGATTCACATGGCGGCAAGCTCTGAAGTCTGGTGTCGAAGCCATCTTCTGAGTAGACTTCAGAGCTATGGATCTGATCGAACTGCTAAAGCGCCCCGAGAGCAAGACGTTGGAATTCAAGCGCAATCTTTCGTCGCCGGACGGGGTATTGCGCGCCATTGTGGCGTTCGCCAATACGGCGGGTGGTGTGCTGCTGCTCGGTGTGGAGGACGCCACGCGCAATGTACGAGGTGTGGCGAAGCCACTGGCTATGGAAGAACGTCTGGCGAACCTGATCAGTGACAGCATTCTTCCGCGCCTGATTCCGGACATTGAGATACTGCCATGGCGCCGCAGCCACGTCCTGGCGGTGCAGGTGTATCCAAGCCCTGGCCGGCCCCATTACCTCAAGAGCGCCGGCCTTGATAGCGGTGTCTATGTGCGTGTCGGTTCCACTAATCGCCGCGCCGACCGGGAATTGATCGACGAACTAAGGCGTTTTGCCCGCGGTGAAACCTATGATGAACAGGCGATGCCCGAATGCGACTCTGAAGCACTCGACTTCAGAGCTGCTTCTGAGTCGTTCGCGCCGGTGCGCAAGCTCAAACGCGCTGACCTGGAGACGCTGCGGCTAACGGTGAAGCACCAGGGGCGCAAGGTGCCCACAGTCGGCGGCATGCTGCTTTTCGGCAAGGAACGCGAACGCTATTTTCCTGACGCCTGGGTTCAAGCGGGCCGTTTCCGCGGAATCGACAAGACCCATATCATCGATACCCTGGGAATCAGAACTTTTCCAGTGCGTGCTGTGGAAGAGGCTGTTGCCTTTGTTCAGAAGCATGCCCTGCACGGCGTGGAGATAGGCGCCGTGCATCGCAAGGAACGCTGGAATCTCCCGCCAGTGGCGGTGCGGGAGGCGATCGTCAATGCCGTGGTGCATGCCGATTATGCCCAGCACGGCGCGCCGACACGGATCTCCATTTTCGACGACCGGCTGGAAGTGGAAAGCCCCGGCCTGCTGCCCTTCGGCCTGACGGTGGATGATCTGCACCACGGCGTATCCAAATTACGCAATCGCGTTATCGGCCGCGCATTTCATGAACTCGGATTGATCGAACAGTGGGGGAGCGGTATCCAACGCATGATGGCGGCGTGCCAGGAAGCGGGTCTCGCGCGGCCCATACTTGAAGAAATCGGCACGCATTTCCGCGTTACTATTCACACCACAAGTATCGGCGCCCTTGGCGTCGACAAAACCGACCAAGCCATTCTGGATGCCCTGTCCGCTGGCAACGGGCTTTCGACCCAGGAGATTGCCAACGTGATTGGTCTGACCGCACGTGCCACCCGCAGCCGTCTACTCAAGCTAGTGGAAGACGGCTTGGTGCGAGAAATTGGGACGAGTCCACAGGATCCAAGACGGCGATATTTCAGGTCGGGATAGAAATATAATGATAATGTTCACCGAACCACGGAAGAGGCTGATCGAATGGGTGCGCAAGCAACTCGTCGGGCCACCTTTGCCAGCGACTCATGGCCCGGATCTTCGTGGTGTGCTGCCTACGGAGCGTTTCCCCTGCGGTGCGCTCTACCCCACATCCCAATGGGGCGAAGGTATTGACCCTGCCAGCGAAGATGTAGATAAAGCTGAGGGTGCGACGGAGGTCGCAGGTGAAAGTACCTCTGAACCTGCCGTTGTTCGAAGATACATTCCACCATCATCATTGGGTTTATCGTTCTTTATCAAGGGCGACGATATCCGTTTTCAGGTGTTGTGTCGTGCCATCCGGTATGAACCCACGGAACGTGATGAACGAGGACAATATAAAAACGACTGGAAACCCAGGGAGCTGGTTCCCGGGCAAGGAAACGATGAGGATTTCGAGAACATCGCTTGCCCTGGCAAAGACCAACGCCAGAGCTTTTCCAAACTAGCAGGTAAGGCACGGGTAGATGTTCAGTGGCGACGCTTCGCCAACGGCTGGATCGTTACGGTCTCTCTGTGCAATGCACAGGAGGTCTCAGACGGGCAGACAGGCAGAGACTTCGTCTTCGAGCGTGCGACGAAGACCCTGTTCGAGGCCGGCCTCCGCTGCGTGATCGACGTTGGCGATGTCGGTGTCTATCCCCGCGTCGACCGCAGCCTCCTCGATCACGAAGAACAAGAGATAGAGCTCCAGTACGCCCACCGGCACATCTACGCTATCGGGCATGGCTGCGCCGCGGACTGGGAGGTGAAGGACGGGAAGGTCGTCGAACTGCGCTCCGAAACGATGCCAGCGGTGGAAGTGCCGCAGATGACGGCGGATACTGAGTCGGGAGGCGAGCCTGTGCTGTCGCTGGCGCGACTGGTTGACATCGACAACGCTCACGCAACCCTCCTGCCCGAGTTGGACGAGTTCATAAGCGGATACGCGAGCTGGGTTGTCAGCCAAGAGGGTAATATCCCAGGTCTTCCGGCCGACGACCGTGCAGCCGCAGGGCGCATGGTCGAGCGCATGAACACAGCCGTCTCGCGCATGCGTGTGGGTCTGCGCCTGCTGGGCGACAATGCACAGGCAAGGCTGGCCTTTGCCTTAGCCAATCGCGCCATGTCGGATCAGATGCGCCAACATGATCATCTTCAGGGCAAGCCTCGCTCCGACGATGCCTATCGTTGGCGTCCGTTCCAGTTGGCCTTCTTGTTGACCACGTTGGAATCCACGGCGAATGAGGATAACGAATTCCGCGATACGGTTGACCTGATCTGGTTTCCGACGGGTGGCGGTAAGACCGAAGCTTATCTCGGCCTGATCGCATTCCAGATCGCGTTGAGACGACTTCGTCATTCTGATACCGGGGGCGGAACTGCTATCCTGATGCGCTATACTCTGCGCCTGTTGACCCGTGACCAGTTCATGCGCGCCACCCGACTGATCTGCGCGTTGGAGCTGATACGGCGTGAACGTGATGATCTCGGTTCCGCGCCGATTACCATAGGCATGTGGGTGGGAGAGGCCACCAGTCCCAACACCTTCCAGAAAGCGGCTGAACTTGTAAAGAAGGCGATTGCCGCCAGCGAAAAGCCCGAACTGGTGCTCGACCACTGCCCCTGGTGTGGACAGGACTTTGAAGCCGACCGTAATTACGACAGCACCACGAAGCATTTCCATTTCCTTTGCCGGAACTCGGATTGCGGCTTTGGTGTGTCTCCGGATGGCGTACTGCCTTGTAACATCGTTGATGAAGCCTTGTATGCCGAACCACCGACCATGTTGGTCGCCACGGTGGATAAATTTGCCAGACTGGCCTGGGAAGAGCGCGCCAATGCGTTCTTCGGCGGCACACGGCATCGACCGCCGGAACTCATCATCCAGGATGAGTTGCACCTAATCGCCAGCGCGCTGGGTTCGGTGGCCGGTCTGTACGAAGCCGCTATCGACACCGTGCTGCAATTGCGCGGCGTCTATCCGAAGTACATCGCATCGACCGCCACCATCCGTATGGCGGACCAACAGGTGAAACGACTGTATGGACGCGAAGTCGCCGTGTTTCCGCCGCCGGGACTGAACTGCGACGATGCCTATTTCGCCCGTACCATCCCACTGGAGAAACGGCCAGGCCGAATCTACGTCGGCTATCTGGCGCCGATGCTGAACCGTCAGCAATGCCTGGCGCCGCTGGCGGCGGCATTGCTGTTGGCCCCGTACGTGCTGTTCGAGGGTGATCAGCACGAGTTGGAACTGCTGGATGCCTGGTGGACGCAGCTGGTGTATCACGGCAGCCTTAAAGGAGTAGGCAACAGCCACACGGCTTTTGCCAGCGATGTGCGAGATTTCATGCGGCTGTTGTCTGGCACAACGGAGGCGCAGTCCCAGGAAAACGAAAAGGCGAAGCAACAAGAACGCTCGACGCCAAGCATTGCCCAACTTACCAGTTTGCAGACGGCGGCGCAGAATGCAGAGATCTTTGCCCGCTTGAGAAGGACGCGTGAAGAGGATGGCTGCCTGGATGCTGTGCTGGCAACCAATATGATCTCGGTCGGGCTTGATGTGGCTCGATTGGCGCTGATGATTATCAACGGTCAGCCGTTGACCACGGCGGAATATATTCAGGCCAGCAGCCGCGTGGGGCGCAGTGAAGCGCCTGGTGTAGTGTTTGCCAACTACTACCGTGAACAGGCGCGCAGCCTATCGCATTACGAGAGCTTCCGCCCTTACCATGAAGCCTTCTACCGCTTCGTCGAGCCTACCAGTGTCACGCCTTATACCTACCAGGCCCGCCTGCGTGCCCTGCATGCAGCACTGGTGATTGTGATGCGGCATGGAGGGGTAGGCTTGCTGAATAACGCTGCCGCCGCAAACTTTGATCCAGACAATTCGCAGGTGTGCAACGCTGTCGATCAACTCAAACGACGTTGTGCTCAGTCTGCACTTGATCAGAAAGATGAAGTGAGCAGACATATAGACACCCTGATTGTTGAATGGCGGAACGAGGTCGAACGCTGCCGCATAACCCGAAGACAATTGGAGTATGAAGTTCCCGAAAAGGACAATGGGCGTGATCGCCTGTTGTATAACCATGATGATCGGATTCGCGGCTTGTGGCCGACCTTGCAATCCCTGCGCAACGTCGAAAATACCGCCCTGCTCAAGGCGCTATGAACCATGCCTAATGAACTGATTCCGATACGCCTGTCACATCTGCTCGCCCATAGCGGCGTCGGGGCCATCGTGCGAGGAGCGAATGGGTTGGTGGTCGTTCAGGACACCCGCCAATGGACGGATTGCCAGGGCATCTCCGCCGGTAAGCTGATTCCGTATGTGGAGCGCGTGCGTGCGGCGCTGGGCATCGAGGAGCAACTGCGCGAGCCGCCTGTGGCGAAAGAGCTGGCGAATGGACAGGTAGATGGCACCAGTGTACCGGCGACGCGATTTCCATCCTGGATGCGCTGCCCGGCCTGTGGCGCCATGTATCGTTGGCCGTGGCGGAAAGATCAGCCCGATCACGCACCCCGTTGCAATCATCAAGACTGCAAGCGTCACCCGAAGTTGGAGCAGGTGACCTGGGTACTCGCTCATCCAGAGGGGTACCTTGCCGATGTGCCGTGGCATTTTCTCGCGCATCAGGGGGGCCGTGATCCCTCGCAACGCAACTGCAAAGTACAAGATCAATTACGGTTAATTGAGTGTGGCTATGAAGAGCGCATTTTACGGTGCAGCGCCTGCCGCGTTGAAACTCGGTTTCGTGGTGATGAACGAGTGGGCTTTGGCCAGGGCCGTGAGCAGCCATGGACCAAAGACGATCTGGTTCCGCGAATAGAGGTCGGGGAAGAAGGTTACAAAGACCAGGCGCAGGTGCTGGTGATCAATGATACAAGGGTTTACGTGCCCGTCGCTGAATCCGTTCTGGTGATTCCACCGGAATCCCGGGTACGCAAGGGAACCGTCGTGGATCGCTTGTACCGCAATTCCGGTGACCGTAGTCGCATAGACGGTGCACGAATGCCATTGGCGAGGAAAGGCATCATACGAACGCTGGCGACGGAATATCGCTGTACCACCAACGATATCGAAACTGCATTGGCTGATCTTGCCCGCGGCTATCCCCTGTATGGCGAGAACCTGACACCCGGGCAATTGCGGGAAAGCGAGTTCAAGGCATTCCTGGAGGTGCTGCCCGACCAGCGCGAGGACGAGGACCTGGTGACTCGCAACAGAAGTGATGAGTGGCGTGAACTGGGAAGCGCGGTCAATTTAAATGCTGAGGAACAGAAAATTGTTCACGGCGTTCGTCACCTTGTCCGCGTGGACCGCCTTAAGGCGGTGAAGGTATTCAAGGGCTTTACCCGCCAGGGAGGAGAGGAAATAGTACCACCGGACATCATAGGGAAATCAGACTGGTTGCCGGCCACAGAGTTGTACGGAGAGGGCATCTTCCTCGCGCTTGATGAGGACAGGCTCAAGGTGTGGGAGCAAACGCCGGCGGTTGTTTCGCGACTGAATGGACTACTTCCCCGATTTGCCCAATCTGGTCGCGATGATCCCAATCCAGTGACAACGCGCTTCATGTTGTTGCATACGTTGTCACACCTGCTGATGCGACAAATCGAGTCCGAGGGTGGCTATCCCGCGGCGTCACTGATTGAGCGACTCTATTGCGCTAATGCGCCGGAGCCCATGGCCGGTATCCTCATCCATGTCGCCGTTCCCGACATTGCCGGTTCACTGGGTGGCCTGGCTGAATTGAGCGAACCCCAACGCTTTCTAGGTGTTCTGATTCGAGCACTGGAGCATTCACGCTGGTGTTCGCTTGACCCGGTTTGCAGTGAGCATGAAGGTCAAGGCCCAGGCTTGCTGAATCGCGCCGCCTGCCACGCCTGTGCGCTGGTACCCGAGCCTTCCTGCGAATATGGCAATACTTTGCTGGATCGCGGTTTCGTCAAGGACGATGCGGCCAACGGGCTTCCTTCTTTCTTTGGGATGACCTGAATATGCCAGTTGACCGCTCCCGCCGATTCAGCCTCCCCGGTATTCATGACCTGAACAAGGATCAGGATGAGGCGCTTGCGCTGCCAATGGAGGGGCAGCATCTGATTATAGGTGGGCCCGGTACCGGTAAGTCGGTCGTGGCGTTGCTCCGCGCTCGTCGATTAAATGGAGAAAACAAAGCCTACGGAACCCTCGTCTACAACCATTTGTTACAGCATTCAAATCGACACTTATTTGGAAATGATCAGCCTTTCGCGGCGATGACTTGGGATAGTTGGTTTCGCCGGCACTTTAAAAGACGACTTTTCGCTGATGTTCCCACGCTTGAACCGGATTTTCCGGGAGGGTATCGGTCGATAGATTGGTACGCCGTTGAACAACAGGTTCAATCTTTGGAAGGCATTGAAGCTCAGAACGATAAATTTCTGGTTATCGACGAGGGACAGGATATGCCACCAGCTTTTTATCGAACGCTGACCAATCTGGGATTTGAGAATTTCTACGTGGCTGCCGACGGAAACCAGGTGATGCACATAGATAGATGCAGTCCACCCGACGCTATTTGTGACATTCTCGCTATCGACAGAAATCATACTCTAGATTTGAAAACAAACTACCGGAACACGCTTCCAATATTCTCGCTAGCCCAGTTTTTTAATCCGAAGGATCCGAGCAGTTCTTCAAGTGATCCACCGCCGGACATATCAGGCGTATTGAAGCCTGAATTATGGGGTTATGGGGATGAGGGCTCACCTGGCTTTTCTGAAATTATCGATAGAATACTTAAACTGAGTGATCGAAATCCACGCAAGCTGATCGGAATCATTACTCCAGACAATAAAGTGCGGACGAAATTCAATGACGCGCTACTTCGTGCTAGTCCAAAACTGGACAATGACAAGCCGCCGATCCAGACATTTGTTTCTGGCCAGAGGGAATTGCCGAACTTTGGTCAGGGCGGCATCATGATCATTAACGCACAGTCCTGTAAAGGACTGGAGTTTGATACCGTCATTTTAGCTGATATCGATCAACACCAACCCAAGCGTGATTCGTATGCGCTTAAGGCACGGTTTTATGTGATGGTGGCGCGTGCCCGCGAACAGGTCATGCTGCTCCGTACTGGCAGTGTGTGTCCCGTCGTGGATGGGTTACTGCCCACCGATCCATCTATCCTTGCCAGGAAGTAGGCCATGACCACAAAAACAGATACTTCAAAGAAGCCACGAAGTCGACGAAAACCAGCGCGAATATGGCACCTGGTAACCAACCATCAAAACATGCTTTACATGCTGGCTGCCGGTATGGTGATGGGGCCCGCGGGTTTTCGAGGTAAGCACTATACTGATCCATTGAGTATCTATCCGGGCTGGATTCTCTTGTTCCGTGACAAGGTCAAGGTTCCAGCTTATGCTTTGAATCACGCTACCAGTGAACGAAAGCATTTGTTGCCCTGCATAGCGTCTTTCGACTTGAGTGATCTGTCCGGCCCTGTTCGGATACTGTCGCGGGATGGAGGTATGCGAGATGTCGCCTCACCAGCCGCGAGAAAGCGCAAAGATGACATTGCACTTCTTGTCCGTGCGCCATTGCCGCCAACCTTTCTGTTGAGTATTAACTTTTGCTCATCCGAGGATAGGCAAGCATTCGAAAGTGCTGCCAATGATGTCTCGAATGTCGATCTGCTCCCTTATCGGGTTGAGATTGCGGAATCGCTGTTTTCCTCCGACGCTGAGGTTATTCGGCCAGCGGAGCAGCCACAAGAACAGTTGATTGAGTATGGTAGTGACAATGTGCCCGCTTTTGGACAGGCGCTTGGCGGCGTGCTTGCGATGCTTTACCACACTGCTAATCGCAGCGATCTGGGACTTGCGGCCTTTCGGTTAGTAACAGGAGACGCACGCCTTAAAGATAGTGACCTGGTCCAGAGCGACCCAATACTGGCTGAGCTTCCGAACTGGATTGATGGAAGTGAGATATCCGGGCAATCAGATACTCGTGCCCGGCTCTTTTGGGGCGTTATCCAATCGCTGGTTGATGCGCAGACGCAGGAACGCCCGCAAATGCCCATCGATGTGGCGCTTGCGTATCTAGAGAATCAGCTTGACCTGCTGCAGGAAATGGAATTTCGGCCACGTCTGGAGCGATTAATTTCGGATATGCGCGGTTTCCTCGGCCTCGGTGGTGGGACAATCACTGAACTGCTTGAGCGGCACAAGGGATCTTTATCGAGACCTTTACTATTGTTCTGCCTGCGTGAGCATTGCACGGACCTGCTGGAATTGTCACATCCGTTATTGAACGATGCCGAGTACGTTCTTGCTGGAATTCTGTTCGGTGTACGCGACAGCTGGCTGCAGTTACCTAAGGATCTGCGTGATCCGGACCTGTCTGCGTACGTGGCTTTTCGGATGACAGATGCTGAGCACCGTAAACAAGGTGATAGCCTTGCCATGGATGCGCCGCCACGCCCGAAACCCTTGCGAGAACTATTTACTTCGCCAAGCGGTGAGTGGAGCAGCATGACGAAGGACGTAGCCGTAGAGCTTGCGAGCAAATGCAATTGGAACGATTGCATTCGAACACGCATCACTCTGGCGGAGGGTGATTTACCTGAGAGCTTTGAACGAAAAGATTTGCAGGTAGTGGTACCTGGGCGGGTAATGACCGTTACGGAAGAAGTGGATGAGGCCAAATTGCTGCGCCGTTTGGGGCAATGGCCGGTGATAGCGCCCCACATCGAAACCGAAGTGCGTAAGAACCTTGTCAGATTGCAAGAAATGGAAGAAAAGGCAGACAGGAACGAGTCATCATGCGGATGATTCCCAGCCAACCCCTGGGCACCAGTAGTAATGCGGAAAGACGCATGTTTGACCAGCTGCGCGCCGCCTTTTCCAGGCCGGATCAGACGGGTTGGTTTGCCATGCATTCAATCAACCTCCCGCGCCATGAGTACAAGCGGTTTGGAGAAATAGACTTTGTTATATGCGGGCCAGATGGTCTGTTTGTAATCGAAGTCAAAGGCGGCGGAGTGTCCTGCCATGATGGCATCTGGGAAACTACGAACCGGTATGGTGAAACCGATCGATTGCGGGAGTCACCGTTCAAACAATCGGAGGGAGCGCTGCATGGTTTGCGAGGAAAGCTTCCCGCTTCTCTCTCCAATGTTTTTGTGGTCGGGTACGGTGTAGTCATGCCGGATGTCGAGCGACTTCCCGATAGCGCAGAGTGGGATCGCGCCGTTCTCGCGGACTGCCGGGACTTCAGGCAGTTCGAAAAGTGGCTGGAGCGATTTATTCGGTACTGGCGTGCGAAGGATACTCGCAAGACTGCCGCAACCCCTTCTCAGTTGAATGTATTGCAGCAACACTTGCGACCAGATTTCGAGGCTGTTGTGCCATTGCATGTTTCTGCCCATGAGGTCGAAACGCGTATCGCTTGCCTGACAGAAGATCAGCTGAGGTTGATCGATGTCGTCGAAGCCAACCCTCGGGTAATATGTTCCGGAGGTGCTGGGACAGGGAAGACAATGCTGGCGCTTGAACTGGCGAAACGCTGGGGCGCATCTGGAATGAAAACCGCGCTGGCCTGCCATTCCCCTTGGCTAAAGCGCTTCCTGGAACGGAACGCCGTGCCCGGGCTGATTGTCAGCCTGGCGGAGTCGATTCATGTCGCCGCCAAGCGTGCCAGCATTGAAAGATTCGATGCATTGATCGTCGATGAAGGTCAGGACATATTTAACATGGATGCGCTGGCCCAGCTGGATAGCTGTTTATATGGGGGCATAAGCGAGGGCCGTTGGTGCTTTTTTCACGACGCCAACAATCAATCCGGCCTGTGCGGCTCCTATGTGCCCGATGCCTATGATTATCTGGAAAGTGTTTGTCCGGTGCGAATCCCGCTAAAGACGAATTGTCGGAACTCACTGCCGATCCTGCAACGGATACAAGGTGATCTGGACGCTGATGTGGGTTATTCGGGTATTGGTGATGGTCCTGCGGTACGTGAAGTTCGTGTCGCGGACGCAGACAGTGCTATCCAAGCTCTAGAGAAAGAGCTGCACGACCTAGTGGATGGTGAGGGATTCAACCCGGGAGGCATCGTCGTACTTTCGCCTTTACCGTTTGCACAATCCTGGACATCTTCTCTTTCCGAGGATTTGCGAGATTCAATCTCCGTTCTGGACGATGCCTCACCTCGTAACATGAATCGCCATACCATCGGCTTTGCACAGATTGGGGATTTCAAAGGGCTTGAGAGCGAGGTAGTTGTTCTTGTCGATATGCCTAGACCTGGGCATGGCGAAACCCTTCGTTCCCTCCACTATGTCGGGATGAGCAGGGCGCGCGCACTGCTGAGCATGATTTGTTGCTGATGGTGCTTGCTGGTGCGGTCTGCTGAAGTACTGCATCTACTGCTGTCATGTCAGTGAACTGAATGGAGCCAAGGCGGGTATGATTGTCGTAGAAGTCGCGGGGGTACTATTGTGGTGACGCAGTGGCAGCTTGATCGGTATGCACCTAAGGTTACC
>CAYXQV010000063.1:0-12083 GCA_964467505.1 uncultured Hyphomonadaceae bacterium
AGTTGAACACGTTCGACACCACGGCCCGGTGGCTGGCCAGCGCGCCCTTGGGCCGGCCCGTCGTGCCCGACGTGTACATGATTGTGGCATCATCTTCCGGCGAAATATCGACGGGCGGAAGGCCGATTTTTTCCAGCCCAAACCAGTTCGCCGGCTCACCGATGAAATCCTCCATCGCGCGCACACGCGGGTCAGGGCGCTCTTCCTCGCTGTCGCGGGCGATCACCACGTGTTCCAGTCCGGGAATATTGCTCCAGTGCTCCCGGATGCGCTCGAAGATCTGCCCGTCCATGATGGCGACCCGGGCACCGGAATCCTTCAGGCCGTATTCCAGTTCCTCGCCGGTCCACCAGGAATTCATCGGCGTGGCAATCGCGCCGATCGACAGTGCTGCCCAGAAAGCCACCGACCATTGCGGATAGTTGCGCATGATGATCGCGACCCGGTCGCCTTTCGCGATGCCGTAGGTCTCCTTGAGGGCGCCGGCAAAATGTTCCACAGCGCGAAAATGGCTCTCGAAGCTGGCACGCTCATCCTCAAAGACGAGCGCATCGCGCGCCCCGAAGGCTTCGCTTGCCTCCAGGATGTGGCGCAGGGTCGGCGGAGCGCCGGCATATATCTTCAGCGTGACACCATTGATCACGGCATCTTCGAGGGCGACCGGCGAACCCTCGCCAGCAAGTGTGGCATTTGCCTGTTCGATCGACATGGCGGGCCAGGCGGGATTGGCATCAGCGGGCATGGTCGTCATCCTCCGGAATTGTTGTTTGTGGCTTGCATAGAAACCATGACGCGCGTGCCAGTTAAAGGGGGCATGGGCGGTGAAATCGCCTGCCGCAGCGTCAGTTCACGCCAGGATGTGGGCGCGCGCGCGCAATGATCGTGAGTTTTGCAGCCAGCCGGGGGGCTTCGACACTGTCTCCGCGCGCCGGGATATCGGCCCGCACGCGCCGCCCGGTCAATGGGAGCAGCAGGCCGCTGCCGACGGGGTCTTCGACATGGAAATGCCCGCTCGCATCGCGGTGGGCGCGCTCCAGGCTGGCGGAGACATGGACGAAACCTGCATTGGCATGCGGGCCGAGATCGCGCTCGAAACCCTGATAGGCTGCTGCGCGCGTGTCTGCGGCGACATCGATCACCACGACATCCGCGTTTTGGCCGGGCAGGCTGAGCAGGTAGCCCTTGCCCGGTTCGACAACCAGTTCATAGGCGGCGAGCAGCTGTTTGCCCTCCAACAGCGATATGTCGAGGCTGTAGGCTGGCGGTGTCGCCGGGGACTGGCTCGCAGCAATGGTGACGGGTCCGGCAAGTGCCATCAACAGCGCCGCTGCCAACCGGAGACCGGTCCATATGTGCATCACGACTGCCTTGCTGCCGAAAGTGCCAGGCTCCGCAATTGCCGTGCCAATGGCAGCCCTATTTGCCAAATTCGCAATAGTGCAGCGTGCGGGCGGTGCCGTCGGGTTCGGTCGCCATGTATGACCGTCCGGTCAGCTCCGCACCTTCGCAAAGATAGCCCATCTGGTAGAGCGCGACGAGATAATCGTTTGACGGCGTCAGGTCCGTGGCCAGCATGAGATCGAGCGCTTCCTGGTGCTCGCCGAGCCGGAACAGGATTTCGAACCGCTCGGTGCGGCTGAGATCGCCGGTTTCCAGCATGAAGTTCAGCGAGGTGGCTTCGCCGCGCGCAATGTCGCGCATTTCGCTGGCCGCCTGTGCATCGGGGTGATCGGGATCAAGACTGAGCATCTCGTCGAGATCGGAAATCGCGCCGAACACATTGTTGCCCTCGCCATAGCGCAGCCCGGCGCGGCGGTGCAGCGCGTCGGCCTGCTCGCGTGTGGTCAGTTCCGGATTGCCGAGCAATTGCGTCAGCCGGTCGATGGCAGCCTGCGCGTTGCCAGCGGCCTCGAGGCTGTCGACTGTGTCCAGGGCGCGCTCGAAATCGCTTTTCGGCGCGGCCATCGCGGTTTCGGCTTCAGCCGGCGGCGTGGCGGCCTCGGCCGGCTCCAGTGGCGGGCCGGACGTGTTGGTGGCGCAAGCTGCCAGAAAGAGAAGCGAGGTTGCAGCAGCGGCTGGCAACAGGGGGAAACGTCGTGTCATGGCTTGAAGCTCCGGTTGGCTGGTCGTGAACTGGCGCCAACCTTACCGGCTTCTCGTGCCCGTGCAAAAGGCGGTTTTGTGGTATTGTCGGGGCAGGGGGAAAGGACGTTCCTCAGCCGGCCGCCATGCGGTTGATTTCGGCGACATCCCCGCGTCCCAGTGCCCCGATAGCGGTGGCCGCGACATGGCGGGCATTCAGGCCGGCAGCTTCATACATCTGGTAGGGCTTGTCGTGATCCTGGAAGATATCGGGCAGCGTCATGGTCCGGATCTTCAACCCATTGTCGAGCATGCCGGCAGTTGCCAGGTGTTGCAGCACAAACGCGCCGAAGCCGCCGCGCGCGCCTTCCTCGATGGTCACAAGCACTTCGTGCTCGCGCGCGAGACGCTCCACGAGGTCGGTATCCAGAGGCTTGGCAAAGCGCGCATCGGCAATTGTTGGCGCAAGTCCCTGAGCGCCCAGCATGTCAGCCGCCTTCAGGCATTCAGCAAGTCGTGCGCCATAGGACAGAATGGCGATGGATTGACCGCCCTCGCGCAGGATGCGGCCCTTGCCGATCTCCAGCGGCTCCAGCTTGTCGGGGATTTCTACGCCGAGCCCTTCGCCGCGCGGATAGCGGAAAGCCGAAGGCCCGTCATCGATCAGCTGTGCGGTCCTCACCATCCGCGCCAGTTCGGCCTCGTCGCCCGCCGCCATGCAGACCATGCCCGGCAGGGCGCCGAGAAAGCCGATATCGAAACTGCCGGCATGGGTCTGGCCATCAGCGCCAACAAGCCCGGCCCGGTCGAGCGCAAAGCGCACGGGCAGCTTCTGGATCGCCACGTCATGGACAACCTGGTCATAACCGCGCTGCAGGAAGGTCGAATAAATCGCCGCAAAGGGACGCATTCCGTCGGCCGACAGCCCGGCTGCGAAGGTCACTGCATGCTGTTCGGCAATGCCGACATCGAAATGCCGCTCAGGGAAGGCGTCGCCGAAAATGTCGCTCGAAGTGCCCGACGGCATGGCCGCCGTGATCGCGCAGATCCGCTCATCTGTCTCGGCGAGCCTTTTCAGCGTCTGGCCGAAAACCTTCTGGTATTTTGGTGGACCGCCGGCGCTTTTCTGCTGTTCGCCGGTCACGACCGAGAATTTCGAGACGCCATGATACTTGTCAGCGGAGTTTTCCGCCGGTTCGTATCCCTTACCCTTCTGGGTGACCGCATGAATGAGGATCGGGCCATCCTGGATGCGCCGGGCATTCTCCAGTATGGGCACGAGCACATCGAGATCATGGCCATCGATCGGGCCAATATAGTAAAAGCCCAGTTCCTCGAACAGCGTGCCGCCCATGGCAAAGCCGCGCAGGTATTCCTCGGCCTTGCGCGCCGGCTCTTCCAGGCCCATCGGCCTGGCCATCCGCTTGGCGAGACGCCGCAGGCCGCGATAGGAGCGCGAGGAGACGAGCTTGGAGAGATAGTGGCTCATTGCGCCGACCGGCGGGGCAATCGACATGTCATTGTCGTTCAGGATGACAATCAGGCGCGAGCCGTCCGAGCCGGCATTGTTCATCGCCTCATACGCCATGCCCGCAGACATCGCCCCGTCGCCGATGACGCAGACGACATGATTGTCCTTTTGCTGCAGGTCGCGCGACTTGGCAAAACCCAGCCCGGCGGAGATCGAAGTCGAGGCGTGCGCGGCCCCAAACGGGTCGTATTCGCTTTCGGTTCGCTTGGTGAACCCTGACAGGCCGCCGCCCTGGCGCAGGGTCCGGATCCGATCCTTGCGGCCGGTGAGCAGCTTGTGGGGATAGCACTGGTGGCCGACATCGAAGATCAGCCTGTCGCGCGGGGTGTCGAACACGGCATGGATCGCGACTGTCAGTTCGACCACTCCGAGACCGGAGCCGAGATGGCCGCCGGTGACCGACACTGCGTCGATGACTTCTGTGCGCACCTCATCGGCCAGCTGGCGCAGCTGCGCCCGGCTGAGGCCCTTGAGATCATCGGGCGTGTTCACGCAATCGAGCTGGCGGATGTTTGGCAAATCGGACATGGACGCCTTTCTACGCGCGACCGGTTGAAATTCGGTTTCTCACACTAGCGATTTCTTCCGAGAACGAAATCAACAGATTGTAACAGAATATTGGCGCGATCGCGGAAGATTGCGAGATGTTCGCGCGCCTGGGTGGCGAGAAGACGCACACGTTCGCGTGCGCCCCCCACGCCGAGAAGCGTCACGAAATTGGCCTTGCCGGCTTCAGCATCCTTGCCGACGCGCTTTCCGGTCATGGTTTCATCGCCCACCGCGTCAAGCAGGTCGTCGGCAATCTGGTAGGCAAGGCCGAGGTCATGGGCAAAACCGGCAAGCGCCTGGCGTTCGGAGAGGCTTGCCTTGCCGACAATCGCAGCCGCTTCGGTGGAGTAGGAGATCAGCGCGCCGGTCTTCAGCCGCTGCATCCGCGTGATCGTGTGCAGGTCGCGGGGCATGTCGGATCCCAGCATGTCGATCATCTGCCCGCCAACCATGCCCAGAGCCCCGCTCGCATCGGCCAGCCGCTCGATCAGGCGCACGCGAATTGCAGGGTCGTCATGGGTGTCGCGATGAGACAGGATACTGAAGGCCAGCGTTTGCAGCGCATCCCCGGCAAGGATGGCGGTGGCCTCGTCGAATGCCTTGTGCACGGTTGGCTGGCCGCGGCGGTAATCATCATTGTCCATTGCCGGCAGGTCGTCATGGACGAGCGAGTATGTATGAACGCATTCCAGCGCGGCTGCGACGCGCAGCAGGCTCTTTTCGGGTGCATCGAACATGCGCCCCGCCTCGATCACATAAAATGGTCGCATGCGTTTGCCATTGGCGAGGGCCGCATGGCGCATGGCCCGCATGAGGTCGGCTTCGGGGCCGGCGGCCGGCGGTATGAGCTGATCGAGAGCGACTGTCAGCTTGTCGGCAGCCTGTTGCAGGCGGGTCTCGAAATCCATGCCGCTTATGTCTCACCCCTCATCGTGCGCCCGCCCTGCCTGCCGGCCTGCTCAGTCAAAACTCGCCGGCTCGGTGCCGGCATCGCCGCCTGCACCCTGCACGATCTGTTCGACCTTCAGTTCCGCTGCCTTGAGCCTCGCCTCGCAATGGGCCTTCAGGGCCGCGCCGCGCTCATAGATCGAAATCGATTCCTCCAGGTCGACATCGCCGCGTTCCAGCTTTGCGACAATGCTCTCGAGTTCCTTAAGGGCCGCTTCGAATGAAAGGCTTTCCACTTTTGCGGGTGTGTCCTTCGCCATCATGATCTCCGATTAACCTTTCCAGCATAGGCAGCGTTTTGCGGCGCGGCAATGGTCGGTGCGAAAGACGCATCCTTGCAGATGCGGCGGCCCGGCACCTTGATACCCGCCCAAGGATCAGGAACGGTGATTGCATGCAGGTGCGCAAGGGGGCCGGCTGCACGAAAAGGGAAAGCGCCATGTCGCAATTTCAGTATATCGAGTTCGAACGCGCGCGCGGGCGAGTCAGGATCACGCTCAACCGGCCTGAGAAGCTGAACGCGCTCACGCTGCAGATGCAGATGGAACTGTCCGCCGCGCTCTGGGAAGCCGACAATGACCGCGATATCCATTGTGTGATCCTTGCCGGGGCAGGGCGTTCCTTCTGTGCCGGATATGACCTGGCAGGCGAGGGCGCGCAGGTGCCGGTATCGCCCGCCGAGGATCGCCAGACAAGACGTTATCGCGGCGCGTCCAGCCTCGATGACGATGCCTGGCAGCTTGAACGCGCCCAGCGCTACCGCATGACGCTGTTCGATATGCACAAGCCGGTCATCGCGCAGGTGCATGGCCATTGCCTGGCCGGCGGCAGCGATCTCGCCTTGATGTGCGACATGGTCATCGCGGCCGATGATGCGGTGTTCGGGTTTCCGCCGGCGCGGGACCTGGGTGCTCTGCCCAACCAGTTCTGGGTGTATCATTGCGGGCCGCAATGGGCCAAGCGGCTGATGCTGACCGGCGACACCGTCACCGGAGCGGAAGCCGCCGGGATCGGCCTGGTCATGAAATCGGTTCCTGTCGACGATCTTGCCACCGAATGCGAGGGGCTGGCTGCGCGCCTCGCCCTGATCGACCCGGACCTGCTTTCCGCCAACAAGCGCATCGTCAACATGGCACTCGAACTGATGGGCGCGCGCACGCTACAGCGCATGGCCGCCGAGAATGACGTGCGCGGTCACAACACGGCTGCGGCCGATGGTTTCCGGGCCTCGGTGCGCGCGCATGGCCTGAAGGAGACGCTGAGGGCGCGCGATGAAAAATTCGGCGACGGCCGCGCCCGCGTGAACGGGCCGGAACGGCGCGATGACAAGGGCTGGCTGATCGACTGAGGCAGCAGGGGTTGGCCGTCGCCGGAAAGGCGCTGTGTCAGCGATGTCGGAAGTGGGGCGCGCGCTTTTCGACGAAGGCTTCCATGCCTTCCTTCTGGTCCTCGGTGGCAAACAGCGAGTGGAACAGGCGCCGTTCGAACATCACACCCTGGCTCAGCGTGGTTTCATAGGCTGCATTGACCATTTCCTTGGTCATCATCGCGGCTGCGCGGGGCATGGAGGCAATCTTCCTGGCGGTCGATTTCGCCTCGTCGAGCAGTTCGTCGGCGGGCATCACGCGCGAGACAAGGCCGCAGCGTTCGGCCTCCCCAGCGTCCATCATCCGACCGGTCAGGCACATTTCCATCGATTTCGACTTGCCCGCAAAACGCGTCAGGCGCTGGGTGCCGCCCGCGCCGGGTGACACGCCGATGGTGATTTCCGGCTGGCCGAATTTCGCCTTGTCCGAGGCGAGGATGAAATCGCACATCATGGCAAGTTCGCAGCCGCCGCCGAGGGCGAAGCCGTTGACCGCAGCGATCACGGGCGTGCGCATGCGCGCGGTGCGTTCCCAGTTGGCGGTGATGAAGTCCTCGTAATAGGTGTCGGGGAACCCTTTCTCCTGCATTTCCTTGATGTCGGCGCCGGCGGCAAAGGCCTTTCCGGACCCGGTGATGACCACGCAGCGGATCGCCTCGTCGCTGTCATAGGCGTCGAGCGCATCTGTAAGTTCGTCCATCAGCTTGCCGTTGAAGGCATTCATCGCGTCGGGCCGGTTGAGCGTGATTACCGCCACAGCGCCTTCGACCTCGGTCAGGAGCGTTTCGTATGTCATCGGGGAGCTGTCCTTTTTGCACGCAGTCAGGGCCGCGTTGCTTATGAAAACTTGTCTTCGACGCCTTTCAGGCGGTTTCAGGCGCCCGCTTCTGCCGCGCCTGCTGCCGGTGTCTTCGGCAATCTGCCATATACTGCAATTGCACTGGCGCGTCACCCATTGCCGACAAAGGTCACGCGCGCACCGTGACGGGTCTCGCTTTCGCCAAGCAGCGGCACAAGCTGTGCGGCGACATCTTCCGGCGCGGGCAGTGTCATCGGGTCCTCTCCGGGCATTGCGGTGGCGCGCATCTGCGTGCGCGTGGCGCCCGGATCAAAGAGGTTCACACCCAGCGCGCTCTTTTCAGTCTCTTCGGCAAATGCATGTACCAGCGCCTCGAGCCCGGCCTTGGAGGCCTGGTAGGGCCCCCAGAAAGCACGCGGGCGTGGCACGACGCCGGATGTCACGAACACTGCGCGCCCGCTGTCGGACGCAAGGAGCAGCGGTGCCAGCGAGCGGATCAGGCGCCAGTTTGCGGTGAGATTGACCTCGATCGTTTCCTCGAAGCTGCGCGGTCCGACCGTCTGGAGCGGTCCGAGCGTTCCCAGAATGCCGGCATTGGCGAGCAGCCCGTCAAGGCGACCATGGCGCTCGTAGAGTATCCCGCCGAGCTGGTCGATCGCCTTTGCATCCTTCAGGTCCATGGGCACGAGTGTTGCCTCGCCCCCGATTGCGCGGATCTCGTCATCAAGCCCTTCCAGGGCCTTTTTCGAACGGGCGAGCGCGATCACGTGGTGGCCTTCGCGCGCCAGCTGCAAGCCAGCCGCCCGTCCGATCCCGCGCGAAGCACCCGTCACGAGAGTGAGGCGTTTGTCAGTCATGTGTCAGCTTATGGCTCTCAGCGGGGGTTCATCGAGCAGCGAGAGCTGGAGGTTCTTGTCGTCGCGCTGGTGGTTGTGATCGACCAGGCGCGTGGGATAATCGCCGGTGAAACAGTGATCGGCAAATTGCGGCGCGCCATCGTCACGCGTCAGGCCGCCGATTGCCTTGTAGAGCCCGGGCACGGACAGGAAGCCCAGCGTGTCAACCGCCAGGTGGCGGGCCATCTCCTCGATGGTTTTTCGGGCCGCCAGCAACTCGCCTTTTGCCGCCATGTCTATGCCGTAGAAGTCGGGATGCGTGATTGGCGGGCTGGCCGAGCGAAAATGGATCTCGCGTGCGCCGGCATCTCGAACCATCTGCACGATCTTGCGCGAAGTGTTGCCGCGCACGATCGAGTCATCGACGAGAATCACACGCTGACCCTCAAGGATCGCCCTGTTGGGGGAGTGTTTCTTCGATACGGAAAGTTCCCGGCCCAACTGGGTCGGCTCGATGAAGGTGCGGCCGACATAGTGATTGCGGATGATGCCGAGCTGGAAGGGCAGGCCCGATTCCTCGGAAAAGCCGATCGCGGCCGGCACGCCGCTGTCGGGAACCGGCACGATGACATCGGCTTCCACGCCTGTCTCGCGGGCCAGCTGGCGGCCCATGCGCCGGCGGACTTCATAGACGCTGCGGCCCTGCACGATGCTGTCGGGACGGGCGAAATAGACATATTCGAACACGCAGGGGCTGGGCGGGCGCGCCGGAAACGGGCGGATGCTCTCCACGCCGGTCTCGTCGATGACGACGATTTCTCCGTTCTCGATCTCGCGGATGAACTGTGCACCGATAATGTCCAGCGCGCAGGTCTCTGATGCGAGGATGTAGGCACTGCCAAGCTTGCCAAGCACCAGAGGACGCAGGCCGACGGGGTCGCGCACGCCGATCAGCGCCGTTTCGGTCAGCCCGACAAGGCCGTAGCCCCCGTCGATCCGCCGGATCGCATCGACGACCCGTTCGACAAGTGTCCCCCGCTCGCTGCGCGCGATCAGTTGCAGGATCACTTCTGTGTCCATGGTCGACTGGAAGATCGATCCGCTTTCGACGAGTTCGCTGCGAAGCTCGCGGGCATTGGTCAGGTTGCCATTGTGCGCCACCGCGAACCCGCCCGTGGCAAGGTCGGCAAAGATTGGCTGGATATTGCGCGGGGCGGTGCGCCCGGAGGTCGAATACCTGTTGTGGCCGATGGACATGTGGCCGGGAAGCCGCTCGCGCATGTCCGGCCCGCTGAACGCATCACCCACAAGGCCGGCATGACGCTCATTGTGGAACAGCTTTCCGTCAAAGGTGGCGATCCCGCAGGCTTCCTGTCCGCGATGTTGCAGGGCGTGCAGGCCCAGGGCCGTCAGCAGAGCGGCTTCCGGGTGACCGAACACGCCGAAAACGCCGCATTCCTCGCGCGGCTTGTCATCATCATGATCCCAGAGCATTGCGGTATACCTCCAGGCCGGGCGCGGCGGTACAGGTCACTCGCTGCGTTCCGGCGCGTCTGCAGCAAGATCGCGCACATCTTCCGCGATTCGGGGCGCATTATCATTTACATAATCGGCCGCCTGCGAAAAATAAGGGTAGGTGCGCGCGTCCGCAATCCACTCCGGGATACGGTCTTCCTCGACACCGAGCTGGAGCAGGTAGACAAAGAACACCACCGCCACGCCGCCGCGCGCCAGGCCGAACACCATTCCCGCGATCCGGTCGATGAGCCCGATCCCTTCCACGCCCTGGATGTTCTTCGACAGGCGCTGACCCCACCAGGCAACGAAGGCGTAGATGAGGATGAAGGCGCCGACGACCAGGATCATGTCTGCCAGCCAGTCCGCGGAGCCTTCGGGCAGCAGGCCCACGACGGTCTCGCGGAAATAAATGCGCGCATAATAGGCGCCGGCGAGCGCGGCAATGAATGCGCCAAGCGTTGCCAGTTCGCGAATGAACCCGCGCGCCAGCGCCATCAGCGCCGAGACAATCACCAATGTGATGGCCACGGCATCGAATGCGGTAAGCGCTTCGGTCATGACGAGGGTTCCGGGGCGATGAGCTCAACAAGCTCGTTAAGCCGTCGAATGGGCTGCAAGGTCAAGCCGTCGATTGCCGTTATGCTGCCATCGGGCAGGAAGGCGGTCTCGAAACCAAGCCGCTGGGCCTCCTTCAGTCGTGCCTCCATGCGCGCCACGGGGCGGATGGCGCCCGACAGTGCAACCTCGCCGAAAAACACCGCGCGGCCCGGCTGCGGCGCGGCTGACAGCGAGGAAAGCAGCGCGGCCGCAGCCGCCAGGTCGCCAGCCGGCTCGGTGATGCGGTAACCGCCGGCCACGGTGAGATAGACATCGCGCCCGGCCAGGCTGAGCCCGCAACGCGCTTCCAGCACCGCAAGCAGCATGGCCAGCCGGTTGGAGTCCCATCCGACAACCGAGCGGCGCGCCGTGCCATAGCCCGACGGCGCGACGAGTGCCTGGACTTCAGCGAGAACCGGGCGCGAGCCTTCCATCGCGGCAAACACGGCGGCCCCGCCAGCCGCGTCATCACCCTGCGACAGGAACAGGGCCGAGGGCTCGCGCGCGGGCGCCAGCCCGTAAGTGTGCATTTCGAAAATGCCGATCTCGTCGGTCGGGCCGAACCGGTTCTTGACCGCGCGCAGGATGCGGAACTGGTGGCCGCGCTCACCCTCGAAATAGAATACCGTGTCGACCATGTGCTCGACCACGCGCGGGCCGGCAATCTGGCCATCCTTGGTCACATGACCAACCAGGATAAGGGCCGCGCCCGATGTCTTTGCCCAGCGCGTCAGCTCCTGGGCGCAGGCGCGCACCTGTCCCACCGAGCCCGGCGCAGCGTCGAGACTGTCGGACCACATGGTCTGGATGGAGTCGATCACGACGAAATCGGGCTTGGCCGCCTTGAGGGCCGAGAGGATCTTGCGCAGGTCGGTTTCGGCCGCAAGCTGGACAGGGCTGTCGGCGACTTTCAGCCGGCGCGCGCGCTCCTGGATCTGCGGGGCAGCTTCCTCGCCGGACACATAAATGACATTCAACCCATGGCGTGCGAGCCGGGCAGCGACCTGCAGCAACAAGGTCGACTTGCCGATCCCGGGATCGCCGCCGATCAGCGTGGCCGAAGCGGGTGCGATCCCGCCGCCAAAGACGCGGTCAAGCTCGGCAACACCGATCTGGGTGCGGCGGGGCGCTTCACCTTCATCAGTCAGCGAGACGAGTTCGACACGTCCGGCGCGGCGCGGCGTGCCAGCCGGTGCTTTCAGCCCGCCCGGCGGGGCGCTGATCGTCTCTTCGGCCAGCGTGTTCCATTCATTGCAGGACGGGCACTGTCCCGCCCATTTCGCCGTGGCCGCGCCGCACGACTTGCAAACAAACTGTGTGTCCTGGCGTGCCATTTGAAACGTGGTAGTCAGCTTTGCCGGGAAGGTGAAGTCCTGCCTGCATTGTGCGTGCGGAGCCAAGGCGGGCGCAGCGGCGCGGTGGCGCGCTATTCAGCCGCCGTGCTTGCGGCCTCGCCGGCCTCGCGCAGTGCGCGCATTTCAGCTGCCTTCTTCTCGACCTCGCCGACGATGTGTTCGATCATGTCGTCATTGGAAACCTTGTGGTCGGGCTTTCCGGCCATGTACATCATGCCGGCCTGTCGACCGCCACCGGTAAAGCCGAGATCGGTCATTGCCGCCTCACCCGGTCCGTTGACGACGCAGCCGATGATCGACAGCGAGATCGGTTCGCGAATATGGCCGAGGCGTTGCTCAAGTGCCTCCACTGTCGAGATCACATCGAAACCCTGACGCGCACAGGATGGACACGCGATGATGTTGACCCCGCGAGAGCGCAGGTTGAGGCTTTTGAGAATGTCGAAACCGACCTTTATTTCCTCAACCGGGTCGGCCGACAGCGACACGCGGATCGTGTCGC
>CAYXQV010000064.1:0-4321 GCA_964467505.1 uncultured Hyphomonadaceae bacterium
TCGCCCTGCCCGCCTTCAAGCCGGTTCGACAGGTTGCTCCCGATGAGACTGTCACCGCCAGCCGAGCCGATGAGGTTCTCGATCCCGCTCAGCGTGTCGCCTTCTGCATCGCCGCCCGAGCCCGTGCCGGCCAGCAGGTCGACACTGACCGCGCCGCCAGAGGCCGAGTAGTCCGCCGTGTCGATACCGCCAAGACCGATCAGCTCATCAGCCCCGGCAAGGCCCATCAGGACATTGTCGCCATTGTCGCCGATCATCCGGTCATCAAACGCCGAGCCGGTCAGGTTCTCAAAGCCTGAATGGCTGTCGCCCGCCGCGTCGCCGCCGGCGGAAAAACCCGTCAGCAGGCTGACATTGATCCCCGCCCCGGACGCGGCATAGGACAAGGTGTCATCACCCAGTCCGCCATCCAGCGTGTTGGCCTGCCCGTTCGCGGTCACCGTGTCACCACCAGCCGAGCCAATCACATTCTCGATGCTGCTCAGCGTGTCGCCATCCGCATCGCCGCCAGAGCCCGTGCCAGCGGCAAGGTCAACATCCACCGCGCCGACAGAGGCCGAGTAATCCACCGTGTCGGAGCCGTTTCCGCCATCGATCAGTTCACTGACAGGCGTTCCGACAAGCACGTCATCGCCCTCCAGCGAGCCGGTCACGTCGATTGTGGCAGTGGCTGTATCGCTGCCGCCAAATCCGTCCTCGACGCGATAGGTGAAGGTCTCGCTCGCACTTTCGCCCGGCAGGAGCCCCTGGAAAACTCCGTTCAGGTCATAGCTGAACGTGCCATCGGCATTTACGGTCAGAAGCGCACCCGACGCCAGTGTGATCTGGCTGCCGACCAAGACGGCACTGCCATTCACTTCGGTGATGGTCAGCGGGTCACCATTGGCATCACTGTCGGCTCCGTTGCCATTGTCGGCAAACAGGCTGCCCGTGACATTCGGCCCGGCATCGCCCGTGGCAAACCCATCATCATTGGCCACCGGGACACTGTTTTCGAGGCTGATGGCCACACTGTCGCTCGTCAGCGCGTCGAGATCGGACGCTGCAAGGGTGATCGTGTCGCCATCGCGGTCGCCGCTCGCAGGCGTATAGCCAAGGCTGGCCAGGGCGGCATTGACGTCGCCAACACTGCCCGAGAAGGCCATCGCCGTGTCGGCAGTGCCATCGCCGAGCGTAAACACCAGGCCGGTGTCCTGGGCGAGCGTCATCTCGCCTTCGGCCTGCAGGCTGACAAACACGGTTTCCCCGTCCACATCCCCGACCATGAGGCCGGAAATCGAGTGCCCGGCCGAGTTGGCAAGGAAACTCTGCGCGGCAGGCACATTGACCGTCGGCGCGTCATTGGCGCCGTTGATGGTGACGGTTGCCGTGGCCGTGTCAGTCAGACCCAGACCGTCATCAATCGTGTAGGTGAAACTGTCCGCGGCGGTTTCGCCCGTGTCGAGCCCCTCGAAGGCTCCGTTCGGATCATAGCTGAATGTGCCATCCGCATTCAGCGTCAGTAGCGCACCTGAGGCGAGCATGACCGGCTGGCCGACATCGCCGGGCGCACCATTGACTTCGGTGACTGTCAGCGGGTTGCCATTCGGGTCGCCATCCGCACCATTGCCATTGTCGGCCAGGACATTGCCAGCCAGGGCCGGGCCGTCCTCGACCACCGCCACCGCATCATCCATGGCGATCGGGGCCACATTCGTGCCGTCGATGGTCAGCGTGACAGTTGCAGCATCGGAGCCGCCAAAGCCGTCATCGACTGCGTATGTGAAGCTGTCGCTGCCCTGTTCGCCGATGCCGAGACCGTCGAAGGCGCCGTTCGGATCATAACCGAAAGTGCCATCGGAATTCACCGTCAGCAGCGCGCCGGATGCAAGCGTCACCTGAACGCCCACGTCGCCGGCCACGCCATTGACGGCAGAAACCGTCAGCGCGTCGCCATTGGCATCGCTGTCAGAACCGTTGCCATTGTCAGCGAACACGGAGCTGTTGAGCAAAGTGTCGGCATCGACGCTGGCGGCATCGTCATTGGCCACCGGGTCGGTATTGGTCAGCGCGATCGTGACCGTATCGGAGACCGGCGTGGTGCCGTCATTGACAGTTACCGAGAGAGTGTCTCCGTCGCGATCATCGCCCGCCGGATCATAGCCGAGCGTGGCGAGCGCAGCGTTCACGTCTGCCACGCTGCCGGAGAACACCATTGCAGAAGTGCCATCCGCACCCGACGAGAAGGTCAGCCCGGTGAGCTGTGCCAGCGTGATTGCGCCTTCAGCAGAGAGCGTGACTTCGAGCGTCGCGCTGTCGACATCGCCGGCAGACAGGCCGGTAATGGTATTGCCCGCCGAATTGACAGCAAAGCTCTGCGCGCCGGGAACAACCAGGCTCGGTGCATCGTCAACCGCGACGACATTGACACTTGTCGACACCGTGGTGTCGGCGCCATCGCCATCGGTCAGGGTGATATCGAAGCTGCGCAGCGTCTCATCCGGCGTGTCGCCTGCACTGTTGGCATAGCCGAGCGCACTGATGAGCGTCTGAACCAGCGCCGGGGTCGCTGCGGCGTTCAGCGCCACCTGCAGACCCTCATTCGCCGCGCCGGTCTGGCCGGCCACGAGCGTGCCGATAACCGTTCCCGCCACCGAGACCTCGCTTCCCGCCGTCTGGCCGGCCGAGAGTGCCACACTTGTGGACGTGTCAATGACAAGCAGGTCTTCGGCAGCCTGCCCTGCCGTGTAGGCCACCGTCAGCACACCACCATCGAAATCGGCGCTGTCAGTGTCCGACACGAGCACATCGCTGCCGGCATCCAGAAGTGTCAGCATGTCGCCTTCGGTATGGATGACACCATCGCCGTCAAGATTGGCGATGACCGGAGCATGGACATGCGTGATCGCTGCACTGCCGGTTGTGAAGTTCTGCGCGATATTGGCATTGCCGTAGACGACATAGGCTTCGCCGAAACTGGCGCCTGCCTGGTCTGCGCCATTGGCGCCGACAATCAGGTCATTGATGCCGTCATTGTTGATGTCGCCGGCCGAGGAGACCGAGAAGCCCACCCTGTCACCGAAATCGATCTCGGGCAGTTCGAACCCATTGGTGCCATCAAGAGAGGCAAGGGCGAATGTCGCACTGAAACCGGTCGCTGAACCGAACACGACATATGACTTGCCCTCGACACCCGAGGAGGCGCGCCCGCCGAGCAGGATGTCATCGACACCGTCACCATTGATGTCGCCAAGCTCGGAGACATCGAATCCGGTCCGTTTGGACGGGCCCTCACCGGTGATCGCGAAGCCATTGGTGCCATCGAGTGTGGCCAGGTCGATATTGGCTGCAAAGCCGCCGGCGCTGCCGAACACGACATAGGCGCCGCCCGAGGACACACCGCCACTGTCGGATTCCGGCGCGCCGATCAGGATATCGTCAAAACCGTCGCCATTGATGTCGCCGGCCGAGGAAACGCCGCGTCCGGACTGGTCGCCTGGTGCCACACCGTCGATCGAAAAGCCGTTGGTGCCGTCCAGCGTGGCCAGGTCAAGCTGCGCGCCGAGGCCGCCATTGCCGCCAAACACGACATAGGTCTTGCCAGCCTGCGCATCGCCGTCGGCGGTTGCCTTGTAGCTGCCAATGACGAGATCATCATAGCCGTCGCCGTTTACGTCGCCGGCCGACTTGACCATCCGGCCAGTCTGGCTGGCGGCCTCTTCACCTGCGATCAGTGACCCGTTCGTGCCGTCGATATCAGCAGCGCTCAGTGAGGCGTTGAAGCCCGAAGTGGTGCCGTAGATGACATAGGCCGCGCCCGATTGCTGGACGCCGTTCGGGTCGGTCCGGTCTGCGCCGATCAGGATATCGTCAATGCCATCACCATTGATATCGCCGGCTGCCGAGACCACGCGCCCGGCATAATCGTCGCCAATCACGCCGTTGAAGACAAAACCGTCCGTCCCGTCGAGCGTGTCGACATCGACCTGCGCGGGAAATCCGGACGCATCGCCGAACACGATCCACGCCTTGCCGGCATCGGCTGCCGGACCGACATGCGCCTTGAACGATCCGATTGCGAAATCGTCGATCCCGTCGCCATTGACATCTCCGATGCCCGAGACCGAATGGCCAAGTTCGTCGCCGGCCACGCCGGTCGTGATCTCGAAGCCATTGGTGCCGTCCAGCGTCGAGATGTCGAAGCTTGCACCAAATCCGATATCGGTTCCGTAGACGACATAGGCTTTGCCTGCCGCATCCAGCAGGCCGTTTTCGGCATAGGGTGCGCCAATGATGAGGTCGTCAATGCCGTCGCCATTCACGTCGCCCGCATTGGCAACCG
>CAYXQV010000064.1:4421-12063 GCA_964467505.1 uncultured Hyphomonadaceae bacterium
TGATCGTCGGCAATGTGTTGGTGTCCTCGACCATGAAATCGGTCAGTGCGTCGAATCCCGGACCAAAGGGCGGGCTGGTGGCAGAACCGCCGCCGACCCAGTTCGCCTGGTTCTGGATAAAGGTCCATATCTGGCCGGCCGAGCCGCTGATCGGGCCGACATAAACCGCGTTGTCCACCTCGCCGAGGAGCGACTGGTCGACGCTGTAGTCGATCAGTTCGGGCGGCAGAGCACTGGTATTGTCATCGGTTGAATCGGGATCCCAGGCGCCGTTGGCCTGGTAGGCCGAGATCAGCTGCGAGCCGGGGTCGAGATCGCCGGTCGCCGGATCGAAGCTGCCCTGGTACATGATGATCTGGTCGCCAGCGCTCGAAAGGCCCAATCGGTCGCCGGTCACCGTGCCGGCCGACGTGACGCCATCGAGCAGGGTGGCATCGAAGCCCGGCCCGTTCTCGCGAAACACGATGACCGTTCCCGCAGACAGGCCCCCGGAGGCCGTGAAGGTCAGCCCTTCGGACTCATCGGGATTGAACCCGCCCGACGCGCGCCAGCCATTGTCCGTAAACGAGATTTCTGTTCCCGCGACGATGTCTTCGAGCAGGACAATGGCCCAGACCGTATCACCGTCTTCCTGATATGCGATGATGGCGGCGCCGCCTGCCTCAAGCTGGGTTCCGGCAAAGGGGGGGATCGGCATTTGAGTGGTCCTCTGGTTTCTGGCCCGCAGCAAACAGCAGGCAGCGCGTCAAGTTGTGGGCAGGGGATATTCAATTCCCGTGCCAGCCAGCGGGCCTGATCGCGTTGCGCCAGTGGACCATCGCGCGCGCAAGGCTCGTGCCTGGCGAACGTTTCGTTCAGTTTTCTGCGCTAGCATGGAGTTTGCATGGCTCACGCTGACAGCGAATTCATGAACGGGAGCTGATAATGCCGACAGTCCAGCCGGTTGTGATGGCAGGCGGATCGGGCACGCGCCTCTGGCCCGTGTCACGCGCTGCGCGACCGAAACAGTTCCAGGCCCTGATAGGTGATCGCTCGATGTTCCAGGACACGGTCCTGCGGGTCGCCGGCCAATCTGAGGGCGTTGAGTTTGCCGCCCCTGTCGTGATCGGCGCGCAGCGCTTTGGCGATCTTATTGATGACCAGCTCGCCAGTATCGGCGTTTCGCCTTCGCGGGTCATTCTGGAACCGTGCGCGAGAAACACGGCAGCCGTCGCCGCAATCGCAGCGCAGGTCGTGGCTGAGCTTGGCGAGGCCGACCAGGCCCTGCTCCTGCCGTCGGACCATTTCATCCGCGATGAGGCCGCATTCCGCTCAGCCGTTGCGCAGGCCTTCGATGTCACGGCGCGCGGCTGGGTGACGACATTCGGCATCTCCCCGCGCGGTCCGGAGACCGGTTATGGTTATATCCGCAAGGGCGAGCTGATTGCCGGCGAGGGCTACAGGGTCGCCGCATTCGTGGAAAAGCCGGACCTTGAAACGGCGCAGGCTTACCTCGCCGATCCTGATTATGCCTGGAATGCCGGCATCTTCCAGTTCCCGCCGGCCACGCTGCTTGAGGAAATGCGCCGCCATGCGCGCGATATCGCAGATGACAGCCTGGCGGCCCTGGCAGCTGGCAGTACAAGTGGTACCAGGCTGACGCTCAACGAGGCGCGCTTCGCGGCGGTCCGGGCCGAGTCGGTCGATTATGCTCTGATGGAACACACCGACCGCGCCGCAGTATTTGGTCCGCTTGAATGCGGATGGGATGATATCGGCTCATGGAGCGCGCTCGCCGACATTTCCGGGCAGGGCGAGACCGGCGACGTGATATCGGTTGGCTGCCAGGACAGCTATCTGCGCAGCGACGGTTCGGTACTGATCGCTTCTGCAGGCCTTCGCGACATGATCGTGGTGGCCCATGAAGGCAGTGTGCTGATCGTTCCAAGAGACCGCACGCAGGATGTCAAACAACTCGTCGAACGGCTGAAGTCTGATGCGCGCGCAGACCGGCTTTAGAAGGAGCATCCTCCACCAGCCCCTCAAGGGCACTGATGCGGGCGGGGCCTTGTCGAATTGCCGGGATGGTTGCAAGTCGTGGCGGATCGAGCTTGAGGTTTCCCAGATGCGCCATCCAGAACTGTCAGACGCCGTCAAGGCAAGGCTCGCCGAAGCCGGACCGATGTTGGGCAAGGAACTGCACCAACACTTCCCCGATGTGCCCCATCTTGCCCTCTGGCAAGCCTGTTTTCAGGATTTGGAGATCCACGTCTCGCATTTCGCAGGCTACTACCTGCGCTATGATGTGACGCGAAAGGACCTGATCCGGCTCAGCCCTTCGGTGCTGCGCGACTTCCTCTCCTTCACGCTGGTCTCGTTGCCCCGCCAGCGCGGCGCCGCGCTTGCCCGCCAGGTCGAGATTTCGAACATGCATCGGGAAATCAGCCAGCGGAAAATCGCACTCGCACGCAATATCCTCAGCGATATTTTCGGGAAGCTCGATTTCAGCGCCGGGCGCCAGGTCTGCGCCTTCATTGCTGGCGACAATGCCTATTTCCTGGGCCATGACGAGCCGCGCGAGGTCCGCGAGCTGGGTCAGCTGGTCAAGGGATCGGACATCGACGTCATCATCATCCACGAAGACGGTCTCGACGCATCCCTCGTCGAAATGATCGACACGGAGATGATGAAGGCGAAGAACTATTTCCTGCGCCACCCTGACCACCGCCAGGAAATCGATTTCATCTGCAAACCGCGCTCGAAAATGTTCCGCCAGTTCCGCTATCTGAGCATCCAGGAAAAAATCGCGAGCAAGATCGCCTATGAATCACTTTTCGTGGCCGGTTCGGTTCAATTCTACACGCAGATCATCGAGCAGCTCGAATTCTCCGGCGTAAAGGACAAGATCGAGGCCGATTTCAGACGCGCGGCCACCGGTCGCCAGACGGCCATGCAGATCCTGCTGGAAGCCGATCACGAACATCTCGACGAGAATACCGAGTCGCTTTTCTTCTTTTCCAGAGAGCGCCTTGAATTCGACTGACCCCTTCCCAAAGGCCCGGCAGTTCACCGCCTGCAATGGTGAAGTGGCCTATTCAACCGTGACGGACTTGGCGAGATTTCTCGGCTGGTCGACATCGGTGCCCTTTATGACCGCTGTGTGATAGGCCAGCAGCTGGATGGGAATTGCCGCGAGAATGGGTGTGAGCAGCGGGCCAGCGCTGGGAATCTCGATTGTGTAGTCGGGTCGCGAGCCTGCCGTTTCCAGGCCAGCCTCATCGGAAATCAGGATGACTTTCGCCCCGCGCGCCTGGACTTCCTCCATGTTCGACAGCGTCTTTCCAAACAGGTGATCCTTGGGCGCGACCACCACGACCGGCACATCATCCTGGACCAGTGCGATCGGGCCATGCTTGAGCTCGCCGGCGGCATAACCCTCAGCATGGATATAGGTGATTTCCTTCAGCTTCAGCGCGCCTTCCAGCGCCAGGATCTGGTAGGGTCCGCGGCCGAGATACAGGACATCGCGCGCATCGCTCAGGACATGGGCTGCCGAGCGGACCTGCTCCTCGCATCTGAGCGTTTCGGCCACAAGACGCGAGGCGGACAGCATCTCGCGCACATAAGCTTCTTCCTGCGCATGATCGATCATGCCGCGTGCCTTGGCCGCCGAGACCGCCGTCAGTGCGAGAACCGCAAGCTGCGCGGTGAAGGCCTTGGTCGAGGCCACGCCGATCTCGGGCCCTGCGCGGGTGGGCAGCAGCGCCGTGGCTTCGCGTGCAATGGAGGACTCCGGCACATTGACAAAGGCAATCGACGGCGTCTTGCGCGCGATGCAGAAGCGTAGCGCGGCAAGCGTATCGGCGGTTTCGCCGGACTGGCTGACAAACAGCGCCGGGCCGGTCTTCGGCAGGACGGGATTTCGGTACCTGAACTCCGAAGCGATATCGATTTCCAGCTGCAGGCGCGCAATGTCCTCGAACCAGTATTTCGCAGTCGCTGCCGCATAATAAGCCGTTCCGCAGGAAACCGCGACGGCCCTGTCGGCATCGGCAAACAGCTCTTCCGCCTCGGCGCCGAGTTCGACGGTGTGACGGCTTTCATCGATATAGGGGATGATTGATCGCGCCAGCGAATTGGGCTGCTCGTGGATTTCCTTCAGCATGAAATGGTCATAGTCGCCGCGCTCGATCAGGGCGGCCTCGACCTTGCTTGTCTGGCGCGGGCGGTTGACCAGTTGCCCCCGTGGATTGCGGATCTCCACGCGGTCTGGATGGGCGACGACCCAGTCGCCATCTTCCAGATAGGTCACCTCACGCGTCAGCGGCGCCAGTGCGATCGCATCGGAACCGAGATACATTTCCCCGTCGCCATATCCAAGGACAAGCGGGCTGCCACGCCGTGCGCCCAGCAACAGACCCTGCTCGCCGGCAAAGACCGCGGCGATGGCAAAGGCGCCGGTCAGTCGGGAAAGCATCTTCTCGAACGCATCAACCGCGTTCAGGCCCATATCCATCTGGTGGTTGAGCACCTGTGCGATGGTCTCGCTGTCGGTATCGGATTCAAAGGCGCGTCCGAGCGTCTCCATCTCCCGGCGAAGTTCCTGGTAATTCTCGATGATGCCATTGTGGACGATGGCACACCTGCCGCTCATGTGTGGATGGGCGTTGATCTCGTTGGGACGCCCATGAGTGGCCCAGCGGGTGTGGGCAATCCCTGTGAAACCTTCGATCGGGTTGTCGTTCATCACGTCGCGCAGCCTGGCAATCTTGCCCGCAGCCCGCCGCCGCTCGACGGAGCCATTTTCGGAAATCGCGATACCCGCAGAATCATAGCCGCGGTATTCAAGACGCTCCAGCCCGCCGATAAGCCGCTCGCTGACTTCGCTATTGCCCGAAATGGCGACGATTCCACACATGTTTACTACCCCTGATTGGCGCCTTGCACGCGCAAGACTATCGCAAAGATCACTGTGTCCATACAGTCCTGATTAACGCTCGGTAAGGCAGAACTGTCACATGGTGATGACGGCCTGGACACGGTTGCGTCCTGCCCCGATGGCAGCGACGAAGAAACACAAAAAAAGTTTCCGCCCTGAAACATGTCTCTGGACCCCGGTGCACCACACCGGCACAACCATTGCAACCTTACTCCTCCGGAACCACCGGATCAATTCAAGCAAGGATCATTGTCCATCATGATGCCGAAACCGCGCACCGACATTCAGCCCAACACGCTCGATTTCGAGATCTTCCCGCTGGTCAAGCCCTCGGGCTTTCGCGAATATGATGCGCGCTGGTGGTTCAACGGCATCGGCGACGAACGGGCGCCGGAGCTTAACCTCGAGGGCGTCAAGGCTCTGGGCCTCGGCATGGCCACGCTTTTCCATGAGCTTGGCGTCGATCCGAAAGTGGTCACCGGCCATGATTTCCGCTCCATCTCCGGGGGCATCAAGAATGCCCTGATCCTCGGGCTCACGCAGGGCGGTTGCGAAGTGCTCGATGTCGGCCTGGCGCTCAGCCCCATGGTCTACTGGGCCCAGTTCGAACTTGATGTTGCCTGCTGCGCGATGGTCACCGCCAGCCATAACGAGAATGGCTGGACAGGCGTGAAAATGGGCGCGGACAGGCCGCTGACCTTCGGTCCCGACGAAATGGGCCGGCTGAAGGACATCGTGCTGAACGGCGAATTCAAGCCGCGCAATGGCGGCAACCATCACCGCGTCGATGGCCTGCGCGAGAGATATATCGCTTCTGTCGCAAAAGGCGCAAAACTCTCGCGCCCGCTCCGGGTGATTGCCGCGTGCGGCAATGGCACGGCCGGCGTGTTCGCACCCGACGCCCTGCGCGCGATGGGAGCGGACGTCATCGAAATGGATTGCGAGCTTGACTGGACCTTCCCACGCTACAATCCCAACCCTGAAGACTCCGAAATGCTCAATGCCATGGCAGCTGCGGTGAAGGAACACGGCGCCGATGTTGCCCTGGGCTTTGATGGCGATGGCGACCGCTGCGGCGTGGTCGACAATACCGGAGAGGAGATTTTCGCCGACAAGATCGGCCTGATGCTGGCGCGCGACCTGTCGCGCGAATATCCCGGCGCGAACTTCGTCGTCGATGTGAAGTCCACCGGCCTTTACAAGACCGATCCGGTGCTTGCCGGGAACAACAGCAAGGTCGATTATTACAAGACCGGCCACTCCTATATCAAGAGGCGCACCAATGATCTCGGCGCGCTGGCCGGCTTCGAGAAATCGGGCCATTTCTTCTTCCGCCCGCCAATCGGGCTTGGCTATGATGATGGTCTGGTGGCGGCCCGCGCGATCCTGGAAATGCTTGACCGCAATGGCACAAAGACCATGGCCGAACTCAAGGGCGAGCTTGATGTCGCCTACACCTCCCTGACGATGTCGCCGCATTGCCCCGATGAGGAGAAATATGGCGTGATCGACCGCGTGGTCGCCGAATATGAGGCCCTGAAGGGTTCGCAAATCCTCGGTCGCACGATCGTCGAGGTGAACACGGTCAATGGCGCAAGAGTCACGCTGGAGGACGGCTCCTGGGTGCTGGTGCGCGCCTCTTCCAACAAGCCGGAACTGGTGATCGTGGTCGAAAGCATGCAGAGTGACGCCGACAAGATCGCCCTGTTCCGCGAGGAAGTGAAACCGCGTCTGGCCGGTTACAGCGAAATCGGCGCCTACAACCAGGAAATCTGAAACTCTCGTCGCGTCGCTTGCAGATTAGCACGGCTATTGCATCCTTTCAGGTGAAATCCGGTGCGCGAGCGCCTTAACAGGACGCAAGGGAACCGCGCGCCTCCTTCGACGCTGCGCTTTCAGGAGAATGACTGTTTTGTACACTTCAGACACGCTATCGGGGCTGTCAGCGCTCACGCACCTGCAGAAGCTTGAAGCAGAGGCCATCCATGTCATTCGCGAAGTGGTGGCCGAATGCGACAATCCGGTGATGCTGTATTCGGTCGGCAAGGATTCAGCGGTGATGCTGCACCTTGCGATGAAGGCCTTCTACCCCTCGCCCCCGCCCTTCCCGCTGATGCATGTCGACACGACCTGGAAATTCCGCGAGATGATCGCATTCCGCGACCGCAAGGCGTCAGAGGTTGGCATGGAACTCATCGTCCATATCAACGAGGAAGGCGTGCGCGACGGGGTCGGGCCGTTCACCCATGGCTCGGGCGCACATACCGACATCATGAAGACGCAGGCGCTCAAGCAGGCGCTCGATCAATACAGGTTCGACGCGGCCTTTGGCGGCGCGCGCCGCGACGAGGAGAAATCACGCGCCAAGGAGCGCATCTTCTCGTTTCGCAGTGCCGAGCATCGCTGGGACCCCAAGAGCCAGCGCCCCGAACTCTGGTCGCTCTACAACACCCGTATCAAACCGGGCGAGAGCATCCGCGTCTTCCCGCTGTCGAACTGGACCGAACTGGATATCTGGCAGTATATCTATCTCGAAGGCATCGAGATTGTGCCGCTTTATTTCGCTGCGCAGCGCCCGGTCGTGGAATGGAACGGCGCGACCATCATGGTTGATGACGAACGCATGCCAGAAGAGCTGCGCGCCACCGCGACGATGAAATCGGTGCGCTTTCGCACGCTTGGCTGCTATCCGCTGACCGGCGCGGTCGAGAGCACCGCATCGAC
>CAYXQV010000065.1:0-5047 GCA_964467505.1 uncultured Hyphomonadaceae bacterium
GTCAGGTGCCTGGCTGTCGGACAAGGGGATCGCGATGAGCGTGCACTACAGCTTGCGCTGCGTTCGCAGCGAGGAATGCGACGACCTCCACAGATGGCGCAACCAGGAAAAGGTTCGCGCCGCCATGATAAGCCAGGACCCGATTCCGATCGCGTCTCATCGCGAATGGTGGGCGAAGACCCAGTCCAATGATGCGCTCCGCTTCCTCGTCCTGGAGGCGGATTCGCAACCGGTCGCGGTCATCAATTTCTTCGGGATCGATCCTGAAAGGCGCGAGGCCTGGTGGGGGTTCTACCTGACCGATATGGCAGACACTGCGGGTGGCGGACGGTTGCAGAACTGGTTGATGACCGAGGCGGCCGCACTTTCCTATGCGTTCGGGGAAATGGGGCTCGACCGGCTCCTCTGCGAGACGCGCAGCAATAATAAGCCTGTCCTGCGGAACCATGACAGGTTCGGATTCAGGACCTTGTCACCTGAAGGGTTTCCCAACGCCGTCAAGCATGACCTCGTGGTCAAGCTCTATGAGCGCGCGACATTCGAGAGTTCCTTTTCCAAGGTCGCCCCGCGCGGGATGGATGACCTCGAAATCGAGCCTGATCCGCGCGATCCGGTGAAGGCTCCGGTCGATCTGCGGGTGCTGATTGCGGGATCGGCCAACTGGGACGGGTTCGCGCGCGATCTGGAAGCCGCGTTCGAGGAGCACACTGGCTGGCGCGCCGAATGTGTCACGCCGCCCTTCGGTCAGGCGCAGTTCCTGCTTGCCGATCCGAACTCGGAACTACGCGCGCAGAGTTTTGACATGGTGGTTTTTGCCGAACGCTTCGAGGATCTCGTGCCGGCCTTTCGCCCTTTCGGGGACAGCGAGATCGACATGGCCGTATCTGCTTTCGAGGCCTATCTCGATTTCCTGTCGCTGGTCAGGGCGTCGGTGTCTGGACAGTTCTTCATTTTCGAACTGACAAGCCTGCAGCCGGTCCGCCCGGTGCTGGCCGAGCAGATTGACGGTTCGGGGCGCATCGACCAGTTGCTGGCCCGGTTCAACGAGAAACTTGCAGCCTTCTGCGAGGAAAATGCCGACTGCGTGCTGTTGCCGGTGTCGGCAGCGATTGGCGAGGTGGGTGAGGTACGCGCCAGGCCGGGAAAATACTGGCTCCTGGGGCGGTTTCCCTTCAGCCCGGCCATGACCGGGCCGCTTGCCCGCCTGATCTGCGCGAGTACGCTTGCGGCAAGGGAAAAGACCGCGCGGGCGCTGGTCATCGATCTCGACAATACGCTTTGGGGCGGGGTCATCGGCGATGACGGTATCGAAGGTATTCGTCTGGGGTCCGACTATCCCGACAACCAGTTTGCTGCGTTCCAGGCTTTCCTCCACGAACTCATGGCGTCGGGGCTGATCCTCACCCTGTGCAGCAAGAACACGCAGGAAGTGGCCCTGGGAGCGATCCGCAACCATCCCGGCATGGTCTTGCGCGAAGATGATTTCGTGACCCACCGGATCAACTGGATGCCCAAATCCGGCAATATTGCCGAGATTGCCGACGAGCTTGGACTTGGGCTGGGCTCGCTGCTTTTCATTGATGACAATCCGATGGAGCGCCATGAGGTGCGTGCCAACTGCCCCGGCGTGATCGTCCCGGAAATGCCCGGGGATGTCGCCGAATGGCCCGGTTTCCTGGCCCGTGAGCCGGCCCTTTACGCCCTCCGACTGACGCAGGCTGACCGCAAGAAGTCCGAGCAATACAGGATCCGGTCGAAGATCGAGACCGAGCGGCGCTCGGCTGTCGATCATACCTCTTTCCTGCGCAAGCTCGGAATGGGTATCGAGATTGCGCCGATGACCGGCCTGACGCGACAGCGCTCGGTCCAACTGATCGCCAAGACCAACCAGTTCAACACGACGACCCGGCGCTATAGCGAGAAGGATCTCGATGCGATCATTTCCGATGGCGGAGAGGTTCTGACGGTGCGAATTACCGACCGGTATGGCTCCGATGAGCAGATCGCCGTCATCGTCTGCCGGCGCATCGATGACCGGCGCTGGCATATCGACAATTTCATCATGTCGTGCCGTGTCCTCGGCCGCGGCGTTGAGGCCGCAGTGATCGCCACGATTGCCGATCGCGCGGCCAGTGCAGGTTTTGAGGAACTGACGGCCGAGATCATCGAGACCGAGCGCAATCAGCCTTGCCGCGACGTGTATGAGAAAAACGGTTTCGCCTCGCGCGGCAATGGCATGTTCGCGATGGACATAACAGAAAAGCGGCCTTCATTTCCCGACTGGTTCGAGTATATCGGGCCGAACAATTGAGGAGCCGCGCATGTTCGACGCCATAGGTGCCCTGTATATCGATCATGTCGCCGTCACGACGCGCGACCTGGAACGCACGGCGCGCGACTATATGAGCCTGCCCGGTGCGCGGCTCCTGCGAGGGCCTGGCTGGAACCCCGATCAGAAAGTCTGGTTCTGTTTTGTCCAGTTCGGCGACCTCGTCGTCGAAATATTGGGGCTACCAGAGGATGGCGACTCACCGATTGCGGCCCATCTGGAGACCGGCGGGGGCGCCTATCATCTGTGCTTTGCCTGCCACGATATCGCAGGCGCGGTGGCACTTGCGGAACAGCAGGGCTGCAAACTGGTGGTTGCGCCCCGCGCCGATGCAGCCTTTGACGGGCGCGCGGTCGCATTCCTGATCCATCCTGCCCATGGCCTTTTCGAGATTGTCGAGGCCAGCCCGGGTTTTGCGGTGGCGCCGGGCGACGGCGCGCCTGCCAAAGCCGGAGCTGCGCCGAAGCCGGCGGTGATCGGCGCACCGAGGGACCATCTCGCCGCGTCACTGCAAAGCGATGGTGACAGCAGGGACAGGCTGGCGGACCTGTTCGTTTCCGTGTTACGACTTCAGCGTAGGTCGGATGCGTTCAAGGCCGTTGCAGGCGAGACCAAGGGCTGGGACAGTCTTGGCCATCTGCGTCTTGTCATGGCGGTCGAGGAAGCGTTCGAGGTGAATGTGCCGTCCAGCCGGATGAGCGAGCTGACCAGCTTCGAGATCATTGCAGATTTCATTGCCGGCCGGGAATAAGGGGCGCAGGGGACCTGTCCCTGCACGGATGAAGGAGCGAGACCTTGAGCGAGAAGACGTTTCGGATTGGTGAATTCGAGGTGGGGCCGGGCGCGCAGCCTTTCGTGATTGCCGAGCTTTCTGGCAACCACAACCAGGATATCGAGCGCGCCAAGGACCTTGTGCGCGCGGCTGCCGAGACAGGTGCGCAAGCGATCAAGCTGCAGACCTATACCGCTGACACGATGACCATCGATGTGCGCACGGGGCCTTTCTTCATTGATGATGAGAAAAGCCTGTGGGCCGGCAAGTCGCTCTATGAGCTTTACCAGATCGCGTACACGCCATGGGAGTGGCATGAACCGCTTTTCGACCTGGCAAAACAGCTCGGCATGGTGGCGTTCAGCTCACCATTTGACACCACGGCGGTCGACTTCCTGGAGTCGATCGGCGCGCCGGCCTACAAGGTTGCGTCCTTCGAACTGACGGATGTCGAACTGGTCGCGCGGATTGCAAAGACCGGCAAGCCGATGATCATGTCGACCGGGATGGCGAGCCTTGCCGAGATCGAACAGAGCGTCAGCGTCGCGCGCGAGAATGGTTGCGATGACATCGTGTTGCTCAAGTGTACGAGTTCCTATCCCGCTGAGCCGGCCGACGCCAACCTCGCGACGATCCCGGTGCTGCGCGACAGCTTCGGCTGTCAGGTCGGCCTGTCGGACCATTCGATGACGTTGGCGCTCCCTGCCGCAGCGGTGGCCCTGGGCGCGACAGTGATCGAGAAGCATTTCACCCTCCGGCGCGCCGATGGCGGGGTCGATTCAGCGTTTTCGCTCGAACCTGAAGAGTTTCGCCAGCTTGTGGACACGTCCCGCGACGTGGCGCTGGCCATGGGCAAGCCGAGTTTCGGCGGCGGCCAAAGCGAAAAGACCTCGAAATCGCATCGCCGGTCCCTGTTCGTGGTCAAGGACCTGAAGGCGGGTGACCGGCTGAGCCGCGAAAATGTGCGCTCGATCCGGCCCGGCGGTGGCCTGCCAATCGCTGATTTCGAAAAGATCATCGGGCTGCAGGTGGCCAGCGACACCCCGCGCGGCACACCGGTCAGCTGGGACCTGTTCAGGGGGTGAGCGGGCCGGCCGCAAGCCTCTCGGTGGCGATCCGGGCTGATGCCTCCGCAGCGATCGGCACCGGACACATCCGGCGGTGCCTGGCGATTGCAGAATCGCTCGCCGCCCGGGGCCACGAGGTGAGTTTTCTCGTCAACGAGGAAGCGGCAGATGTCGTGCCCGGCCTTGCCGACAGCGGATACGCGCTTGTCTTCGTGCGCGACGAACAGGAGACTGCCGAGCAGATGGCGGCCCTTCCAGGTGCGCCGCTGGACCTGGTATTGTTTGACCATTACACGCTCGATGCGCGCATCCACCGCCTCTACAGGCGGGCTTTCCACAAGATCGCCGTCATTGATGATCTCGCGGATCGCGAACTCGATGCCGACCTGCTGTTCGACATCAATTTCGGGCGCGAGGCGAGCGATTATGACGGCCTTGTGCCGCGCCACTGCCGTTTGTGCATCGGGCACGACTACCAGATTGTGCGCCGCAGTTTCGCGCCCTATCGCGCGCAGGCGGTGCCGAGGCGCTATCGAGCAGGCGAGCGCCTGCGGATCCTCGTCTGCGTGGGCGGCGCCGATCCGCGCGGGCTGACACTCAAGATCACGCAACAGCTTGTCGCGAGCGGTGTCGAGCCTGAGCTTGATATCATTGCCGGTGCCAACAATCGCGATATCGGGCCGATCACCAAACTTGCCGCGCAGTTGGGCGCGGCGGCCGAGGTCCATGGCGCGGTCGATGATATCGAGGCGCGTATGGCGCGTGCGAATTTCGCAATCGGTGCAGCCGGCACGATGACGTGGGAGCGTAATTTCATGGCGCTTCCGTCGATCCTGCTGGTGCTGGCCGACAACCAGACCCTGGTCGGCAAGGCCATGG
>CAYXQV010000065.1:5147-11837 GCA_964467505.1 uncultured Hyphomonadaceae bacterium
CCGTCGATCCTGCTGGTGCTGGCCGACAACCAGACCCTGGTCGGCAAGGCCATGGAAGATGCTGGCGCTGCGATCGTCTTCGATGTGCGCGAGGGCCTTGGCGAACGTGCCATTGCCGAATCGGTTGCCGGCCTGACCGGTGATGGGGAGCGTTTGCAGGCAATGTCCGATATCGCCAACAGCATCGCCAGCCGCGACGGAGTGGGTGAAATCGCGCGCGCCATGGAATGTGTGGCACTGGAGAACACTTCCGCGCATCTCGTGAATTGAGCATCATGCCCGTCGGCGGGCAATCACATCACCTTGCGCCAATCATGGGGCATCTGGAGGCCAGAAAATGAGCAAAGAAAGTGTGCAGCTGAAAAAGCATGAGCTTGGTTATCTCGAAATCGTGCCGCGCCCGACGCCGCAGTTTCTTACCGATTTCTACGCGTCGTATTTCCAGACCCCGCACGGCAATTACGCGCCATCCTACAGCGACGAGGAGACCGCCTTTTTCCACAACCTCGGACGCGTCCTTGTGGAGGCTGCGGGCAGCCATTGCCGGGGTCGGCGGATGATTGAGATCGGGTGCGGAGAGGGCTGGGATCTGGCGGCGTTTCAGCAAGCAGGCTGGTCGGTCAAGGGGTTCGATGCCACGGCGGTGGGCGTCCAGCGCTGCAATCCGCAACTGGCCGATCAGTTCGGCGCATTCGATGTGGCCGGCTCGCTGGACCAGATTGCCGACGAGTTGGGCGAGTGCGACCTTATCGTGATGCGGAACGTGCTTGAGCATGTTCTCGATCCGGTCGAGATGATCACGGAACTGAAGACATTCACGCGGCCGGGGACTGTGTTTGCGATTATCGTTCCCAATGACGATTCGGCATTTCAGGCTTATCTCGCCGATCTTGATCTTGCCGATGCCGGCCATTGGATGGCCTATCCTGATCATCTCCAGTATTTCAATTCGCAGACCCTGCCGCAATTCCTCGAAAGAATGGGGCTCTCATTGCTGGACCTGCTCAGCGATTATCATATCGAGAATGACCTTTTGGCAGAGCATTCGAATTACAAGAAGAATCGCGATGCCGGAAAACCGGCCCATCACAAGCGTGTCCGGTTCATCAATTTCGCGGTTGAGCGCGATCTGGCCGCCACGGTTGGCCTGCTGCGCGCGCAGGCTGCGCTCGGCATTGGCCGTAACCTGATCAGCCTGTCGACGCATACCTGATCGGGGCATCAGTCGCCGGCGATGTGCCGGCGCGTTCAGCCATCAGGCCTGCTGGTCATTGCCGGTCAATTCGCACAGGGGCGGGGCCGATCGTGGATGACCGCGTCATCAAAGGCCGCCGCCTCGCATTTTAGCGGTCTTTCGGGTCGAGGGCGTCGCGCAGGCCGTCGCCGAGGAAGTTCAGCGCCAGCAGCATGACCGCCATGGTCGTGGCCGGGACCAGCAGCATCCAGGGCCGGTCGCGCATTTCATTGGCGCCGTCAGAAATCAGCGCGCCGAGCGATGTCAGCGGTTCGTTCACGCCGAGACCGAGGAAGGACAGGAAGCTCTCGGCAAGGATCACCACCGGAATGGTCAGCGTCACATAGACCGCGACCGGGCCGATGACATTGGGCAGGATGTGGCGACGGATCATCGCGGCGCGCGAGACGCCGGCCGCCCTTGCCGCCTCGATGAACTCGCGTGACTTGATGGCCAGCGTCTGGCCGCGCACGATCCGCGCCATTGTCAGCCATTCGATAGCCCCGATGGCCGCGAAGATCAGGAAGATGTTCTGCCCGAACACGGTGATCAGCAGGATGACGAAGAAGATGAAGGGCAGGGCGTAGAGCACATCGACGATCCGCATCATCACATTGTCCACCCGCCCGCCGAGAAAGCCTGCGGTGGCGCCCCAGGTCACACCGATCACGAGGCTGACAAATGTCGCAATGATCCCCACGGCAAAGGAGACGCGCAGCGCGATCATCAGGCGCGCGAAATAATCCCGCCCGATGAAGTCGGTGCCGAGAATGTGCCAGTCCTGAAAGGTCGGTGCGATCTTGATCTTTTCCGACTGGGTGAAGGCATCATGCACCCAGACCATCGGGCCGAACACGGCGATCGCTGCAAGGACAGACAGGACCCAGATGGCGGCCACAGCTGCCTTGTTGCGTGACAACCGCACGCGCGCATCGTCCCAGAGCGAGCGCCCTGCAAGGATCGCTTCGCTGACCGTCTCCTCGGTTCGGGTGATGTCGGCAGGCTGGCGCATCAGTCGTATTTCACCTTCGGATCGAGCACGGCGTAGAGGATGTCGGCAATGAGATTGAAGGCGATGATCAGCGCAGCATAGACAACCACTGCGCCCAGAACGAGCGTATAGTCGCGCTCGATCGCGCCATTGACGAAATAATCCCCCATGCCAGGCAGCGAAAAGACCTTTTCCACGACGACCGAGCCGGTGAGCACGCGCGCCGAGGCCGGGCCGATATAGGAGACGAGCGGCAGCACGGCCGCCGGCAGGGCGTGGCGCAGGATCACGGTTCGCTCTGCAAGCCCCTTGGCGCGGGCGGTGCGGATATGCGGCATGCGCATGGTCTCGATCACCGAAGCGCGCATCAGCCGCGATATGATCGCGATCTGGGGCAGGGCGAGCGTGATTACCGGAAGGGTCATGTTCTTCCATGTCAGCGCTGGCGGAAAGCCAAGCCCGCCGGCAGAAAACCACCCCGTTCCCAGCGCGAAGGCCAGCAATAGCAGTGGTCCGGTCACGAATGTGGGAATGGAAATCCCGGCCATGGCCACACCCATGACGGAATAATCCCCGGACGTGTTCTGTTTGAGACCGGCGAAAATGCCCAGCCCGCCGCCGACGAGCATGGCCAGCGCCATCGAAAGCGCGCCAATGGTCAGGCTGATCGGCAGGCCGTCGGCCAGGATTTCGTGAACCTGCTTGTCCTTGGTCTTGTAGGACGGCCCGAAATCGCCCTGGATGACGCCGCCGACATAATTGATGTACTGGATATGCAGCGGATCATCGAGGCCGTATTTCGCCGCAATTGCACGCTCGGTTTCCGGCGGAAGCTTGCGGTCTGCCGAGAACGGGCCGCCCGGCGCAGCGCGCATCATGAAAAACGCGACCGTGATGATGACCAGCAGGGTCGGGATTGCGATCAGCAGCCGCCTCAGCGTATAGGCAAGCGGTATCCGCGCGAGGAGACGTTTCAGCATGACATCGCAGTCAATCGAAGCTCACTTTGATTCTGGACCGGCAATCTGAGTCCTGACAATTCGATTCCGAAACCGGCAGTGCTTGGCATTACCGCCCGAGAGCATTAGCTTCGCGAGAAACCTGATCATGTCAATTGTCGCGCTGAGGAAGCCCATATGATCGACATCAGAAACGTCACCGACACATTCGCGGTGGCATCACAGATCACGCCGGACGATGTCGATGCGATTGCACAGGCGGGCTTCAGGACGCTGGTTGCCAACCGGCCCGATGGTGAGGGCGGCACTGATCAGCCACGCATGGGCCCGATCCGCGCGCGCGCAGAGGCACTCGGCCTGACTTTCGTCGCCTTGCCCTTTTCCGGCGCGCCGACGCCGGAGGTCATCGAGCGCACCAGCGCCATTCTCTCCGAAGCCCCCACGCCCATACTTGCATATTGTCGCACCGGAACACGGTCGATCACGGCCTGGGCCCTGGTGCATGGCGGACAGGGCATGGCCGATGAAATCGTCGCGGCGGCTGCCGGGGCAGGCTATGACCTGTCGGGCATTTCCGAATTGCTGAGGTGAATCAGCTGCGACATTGTAAGCGGGCAATCACAACACCATATTTCCGGCGTATTTGGAAGCTTGAAGAGTGAGGCCGCGCGTGTAATGCAACGCCGATCCCGAGCGATGCCTGACCTTTGGTCAGGCAACGGAGACAGATATGACGAACCGGTTCTGGCTGGCAGATTTCAAGTATCGGGACGGCAAGGTCCTGATCAAGAAGACCGGCCATGTGGTGCCGGCGAATATCGCGCTTGCGCATGACGTCTTCACATGGCTGTCATTCTATTTTCTTGCACAGAGCTGGCGGACCTGGCGCTTCCTGAGCGGCCACATGCGCCCGACGATTGCCTTCTATCCTGACAAGCCGCGTCCGTGGTATTTCATCTGGCCGGTCATGCATGTTGCCGGTGCGCGGCTGATCGAGGAAACTGCGCAGGCTGATATTGTCTTCCAGTTCGATGACACGACACAGACCATGAATGGCGAACCGGTCCTTCGCCCGGGTGCACGTCTGGTCAATTTCGGCTGCGACGATGTTTCAAAGTCGCGTATTGCGGAAGCCTTCGAGAAGGTCGCAGGTTATGCCCTGCAGGTTGATCCGCGCAGTTTTCATGGTCCGATGGTCGAGAAATCCGAGATGAATGGCGCACATGATGGCCGCATTATCGAGGGGCCGATGGAACCGATCGCTGGCAAGACATATCAGCGGGTGATCGACAATGAAATCGAGGGCGGTCTTGTCGAGGACCTGCGATGCTGCATTGTCGGCGGCGAGCCGACAATCAGCTTTCGCAAGCGCCGGCCAATCGCACGTCGTTTTCTCAACGAGAATGCCGAGGTGCTTCTTGACCAGCCCGTCAATTGCTACACGTCCGATGAACTTGCCGTGATAAGGCGGTTCGCAGCTGAAATCGGGCTGGACTGGGGTGGAATCGACGTATTACGGGATCATACAAGCGGTCGCATCTATATCGTGGATGCCAACAAGACCGATATGGGGCCGCCAGTGGCCCTGAAGCTGGGCGACAAGCTGAAGGCGACCCGCCAGATGGCCCGGGCATTTGCCGCTCGGTTCACGCCAGGTCGGCATTAGCCGAAATTGCCGGAACGGCAGTCGGCGGGAGGGACGAGAGGCCGGACATGGCACGCGAACTGACAGGATTTCTGAAGATATGCCAATTCCCTTCGTACGCGAAATAGACGTGGACTATGGCCGTGTCGAGCAGGTCTCGCCGCTGGTTCGCCGGGTGATTGCAAACAATCCCGGTGCCTTCACCTTTACCGGCACGGGTGTCTACATCATCGGGCGCGGCAAGGTCGCCGTCATTGATCCCGGCCCGGAAATCAGTGCGCATTTCGAAGCGCTCAAGCGCGCGCTGGAGGGTGAGGAGGTGACCCATGTTCTCGTCACCCATTCGCATATGGACCATTCTCCGCTGGCTCACCCGCTGGCCCGCTGGGCCGGTTGCCAGGTTTATGCAAAGGGGCCGGCCATTCCCACCGAAGCGGAGGTTCGGATGGAAGCAGGCGACGACCTGAATTTCCGTCCGGACGTCACGATCGGCGATGGCTGGACCTGCTCCGGCCCCGGCTGGACCATCGAGGCCATCGAAACGCCGGGCCACACGTCGAACCATGTCTGCTATGGCCTGCGCGAGGAAAATGCGCTGTTCTCAGGTGACCATGTGATGGGCTGGTCGACCACCGTCATTTCCCCGCCAGATGGCGACATGGGTGACTATCTTGCCAGTCTCGAAAAGGTCCGTGACCGTGGTTTCGACATCATATGGCCGACCCACGGCCCGCCGGTCACCGATGATCCCAGCGGGTTCATCCAAGCCTATATTGATCATCGCAAGGCGCGGGAAGCGGCAATCGTGGAACGTCTGCAAGCGGGTGACAAGGCCATCCCCGAAATGGTGAAGACGATCTATGCTGGCGTCGACAAGAGCCTGCACCCGGCCGCCTGCCACTCCGTTCTCGGACACATGATCCAGCTGGTCAAAGAGGGCCGCGTGGCCACACCCGACAACAAGCCCGGCGTTCAGAGCCCTTACAGTTTGGTGCGGTAGCGCCGCCGGCTCGGCAAGCTGTCAGGGTAGAACCCGATCAGGCCGCTTCGAGTTGCAGGCAATTTCGGCCAGCATGCTTCGCCCGATAGAGGGCATCGTCGGCACGCGAGAGGGCACTGGAGACGGTGTCAGCGCGTCGCGCTAGCGTCAGGCCGAGACTGACCGTGATTGCAATCATCCGGTCGCCTGACCGATAAGGAGCCGTGGCGACAGACATGCGCAGCGTCTCGCAGATGTCGCGCAGGCTGGAAAGTGAACCGGCATGCGCGACCAGCGCGAATTCCTCGCCGCCGAGCCGTGCCAGCAGGGCGCCAGTCGGCAGTGACCCAGCCATGGTAGCTGCCACATGACGCAGCGCTTCGTCGCCGGCTTCATGGCCATGTCGGTCATTCACGCGCTTGAAATGGTCGATATCGATGAGCGCGATCCCCAGTTGGCCGCCTCGGAAATCATGGCCTGCGAGCATCGCGCCGGCATCGCGCATGAAGGCGCGCCGGTTGGCAAGCCGGGTCAACTCGTCGCGATGGGCGGCCGCGTCGAGCTTTTTCATCAGCCTGTGGATGCGAAGACTCTGGCGTGAGGTATACAGCATGATGATCGGGGTGATGAGAAAGGGGGCGTAGAACGCTGTCAGCAGGGCGCGCTCGCGCTGGCTTGCCGAGAGGTGGCCGGTGGAGAGCAGCGTTACCAGTTCGGCCAGGATCACTGCGGTGACAATTGTCAGCGCCGCCTGGACAAACATCCGCCGCCTGAATTGTCCGTCCGTCTCAAACACATCCTGTCGCCTTCTGGCTTCCGATAAGCCAGCATGCACATTTTGGGTGAAAGAAGCTTGGATGTCCGGCGGTAATTTCCCTGAAA
>CAYXQV010000066.1:0-11819 GCA_964467505.1 uncultured Hyphomonadaceae bacterium
TGCGCGCCATGCGGCAGATGGGCGTGCCCGAAGGCAGCCTCGAAATCGTCAATGCCCGCCTGTCCGACCGCAACCCGGATTACACCGATCATCTCTATGCGCGTTTGCAACGCGGGGGATATCTCAAGCGCGACGTCCAGAGGATGGTCAACCAGGATCGCAATGTCTTCGGCGCCTGCATGCTGGCCCTTGGTGATGCAGACGGCATGGTGACCGGCGTCACCCGCAACTACAATGTGGCACTTGAAGATGCCCGCCTCGTGCTCGACCCGGTGGAGGGGCATCCGGTGATCGGCATGTCGCTGGTGATTTCGCGCGGCATGACCGTTTTCATCGCCGACACTTCGGTCGCCGAACTGCCAGATGGTCCGGCGATTGCCGCGATCACCCGAGAGGCGGCGCGGTCTGTCCGCGCGCTGGGTTTCACGCCGCGTGTGGCGTTGTTGTCTTACTCGACCTTCGGCAATCCGATGGGCGAGCGGATCGAGAAGGTCCGCGAGGCGGTGGCCCTGCTTGATGCGGACGAAAGCGTCGATTTCGAATATGAGGGCGATATCGCAGCCGATATTGCGCTCAACCCTTCACACCGTCTGGTCTACCCGTTTTCACGTCTCAGCGGCCCTGCCAATGTGCTGGTGATGCCGGCCATCCATTCCGCATCGATCTCGACCAAGCTGCTGGACGCGATGGGCGGGGCGACCGTGATCGGGCCGATGTTGCTCGGGCTGAAGAAATCCGTCCAGATCGCCTCGCTCGGCGCCACCGTATCCGACATCGTGACGCTGGCCACGATCGCGGCCTATGATGTCGATGGCATCTCCGCTGAGCGGGAGTCAGCGTCAGATCAGGTGACCGGCTGAAAGGATGGGGCAGGTCCGTCCATTGCCCGAAGTCGCCTGAACCGGCCGGGCGGTACACCCTCGCCGGGACAGGCGCGCCCGGCGTAATCATCGACCCTCGCCAGGCTCAGTCTGATGCCTGCGAGCTGACGATGCCCTGCGCGGTATCCGGCCCGAACCGCATCACCCAGACGATCAGCGCAGCAGCCGGGACGGTGAACAGCGCCGTGACGAAAAAGAAACCGGCCCAGCCGATCATTTCCGAGAGTGGCCCAGATGTCGTCGAGGCGACCATCTTGCAGAAAAGCGAATAGGCGGAGCTGAAAAGCGCATATTGCGTGGCTGCGAATTTCCGCTCGGTCAGTGAAGACAGATAGGCGATGAAGACCGCGCCGACGAAACCGGCGGCGAGATTGTCCGCCAGGATCACCGTGAAAAGCCCCCAGACCGGGGGCGTGGTGACAACCGCGCCGTCCACGCCTGCCGCAGCGGCGTCGAGTTCAGGCCCCCCGGCAATGGCCAGCGCCGCAAAGGCGCCATTGGTAACCAGAGTGATCACCGCGCCCACCAGAAGCGCCGGCATGAGCCTGTACTTGATGGCCACGAAACCGCCGAGAAAACCGCCAAGAACCACCGGCCAGGGCCCGAAAAGGCCGGTGATCCAACCCACCGTCGCCCTGGAATATCCAAGGTCGACATAAAAGGGACTGGCCATCACCCCCATGGTAAAATCACTGAGACGGTAGAGCGCGACGATGCCGAGAACCGGCACCACCCATGGTCCGAAACGCGCCACGATCTGCCAGAAAGGCTCCACGATCGCCTCGCGCATCCGCCGTAAAAATGATTTCCCGGTATCGATATTGCGGTCCTGATGGGCAGGCTCTTCAATGCGCAGGATCACGGCTGCGACCGCAATCATCGTGGCGGCCATCGTGAAATAGGCGGTCATCCAGCTTGTCGCATCCGCGATGACCATACCAAAGCCTGCGAACATGATGGCGAACCGGTAGCCGAGGATATAGATGGCCGCCATGTTCGCCTGCTCGTCATTCGGGGCCGCCTCGATCCGCCAGGCATCCACAGAAATATCAAGCGTGGCGCCAGAATAGGCCAGCAACAGCGCGCCAATCACGGTCATTGTCAGGCCGCTGGCCGGGTCTGACGCACCGATAATGACGAGGCCGCCAGCCGTTCCCGCCACTGCCAGCATCATCCAGCTGCGCCGCTGGCCGAGCCAGCCAGTCAGCCAGGGCAGGCGCAGCCGGTCGACCAGCGGCGCCCACAGAACCTTCAATGAATAAGCAAGGCTGACAGCATAGAACCCGCCGATCACACTGCGGTCGATCCCGATCTCGCGCAGCCAGAAGGAGAGTTTCGAAAACACCATCATCAGTGGCAGGCCAGAGGCGAAACCCAGGACCAGCATCGCCGCGATCCGCCATTTCAGATAGGGGCGAATATTCTCCCGCCAGTCGCGCGGGGCCGTATCAGCCGCCCTGATGCTCATGCCGCGCCGGCCGCCTTGTCGGGCGAAGTCCACCGCAGGGCCAGCCGTCGCAGCGTTTCCGGGTCTATCGGCTTTGCTGCAACCTGGTTGGCGCCGGCCTGGCGTGCTTCGCGTTCGACCTGCGGATTGATTTCCGCCGAGATCGCGATGATCGCCACATCGGTTCCTTTTTCACGCAGCCGCCGGGTCGCCTCGAACCCGTCCATCACCGGCATTCGCAGGTCCATGAAGACGAGATCGGGTGCGACAGTGTCCACAGCTTCAATGGCCTCCACGCCTGTAGCAGCGACTGTGACCGTAAATCCGGCCGATTCCAAGGCGCGCCGTGCAATCAGCGCGTTGACCGGATTGTCGTCGGCGATCAGCACCCGCCCCGATCCGGTAGGGCCGGGCGCGCTGTCTTCCTGCGCCGAGCCCGAGCGTGCCAGCCAGACGCGTTCCACCAGGGAAGAGGCGCGAAGCGGGCGCACAAGCCAGCCCGCACAGCCCAGTTCGCGGAATGTCGCGATGGCGCCCCGGTCCTCCGGACGCAGCACGACAAGGGCAGGGGCAAGCCCCGCCAATGCGCGGATCGACGCGGCCGGCAATTCGGCAGCCACAAGCAGCGCATCGCAGGTCGCGCCAGGCGCGACGTCATCCTGCGCATCGATACAAACAGGCGTCGCACTGGCATCAACAAGCGAAGCGGCCGCCGCCAGCATAGTGGCCGGTGGCAGGCCGACAAGACCGACCCGGCTGCCCAGGCAGGGCAGGTCATGGGCCGGCGCCCGGTCGGAGCGTTCCAGGGGGATTTCGACCTCAAAGCAGGTTCCAAGCCCCTTCGCGCCGGTCACGCGCATTTCACCCTCCAGAAGGTGGGTCAACCGGCGGGCAATCGACAGGCCCAGGCCGACGCCGCCATCCTTGCGCGCATCGCCAGCGCTGGCCTGCCGGAAGGCATCGAACAGCGCGTCGCGCTGGCTGGCATCAATGCCCGGCCCGGTGTCGCGCACGCGCCAGGTCACACTGGACCCGCCGGGGACGATGTCCAGCAGGACCGCACCGCGCTCGGTGAATTTGAGTGCGTTTCCCACCAGGTTGAACAGGATCTGCCGGATACGCCCGGCATCGCCGCGCCGTGTGGCCGCCGGCAGGTGCAGCGCACGCGAGGCGATGTCGAGGCCGCCTGCATGGGCGCGCGGACTAAGGAGTTCGACCACTTCCCTTGCCAGGCCGACGGGGCAGAAATCCTCCGTTTCCAGTTCGACCCGTCCGGAATCGAGGCGCGCATGGTCCAGCACATTGTTGAGCAGGTCGAGAAGCCGCGCGCCGGAATTGCGAATCGCCTCGGCATATTCGCGCTGGGCCGGCGTGAGCTGCGTTTCCAGGAGCAGCGATGCGGTGCCTAGTATGCCGTTGAGCGGTGTGCGGATTTCATGGCTGGCCGTGGCCAGAAATGTCTCTTGCGGTGTGTGTGTGTCATCCTGTGCCATGCGCCCTCCCTTGCCATGATGATGCTGAGCAATGGCTTAACGTGCGAGCGAAGCCGGCCTGGCAACAGGCTCGCTGCCCGGCAATCGCCGGCGATACGACAACGCCTCGGCCACATGGATCCGGCGAACGCCATCACTTCCGTCCAGGTCGGCAATGGTGCGTGCCACCTTGAGCACCCGGTGATAGGCCCTGGCCGTAAGGCTGAGCCTGGAAGCGGCATCGGCCAGGAGTGCGCTTCCATCGCTGTCGGGCACGGCAAACCTGTCAAGCTCGGGAACCGGCGCATCGGCGTTCAGGGCCCGCCTCGTATCGCTGGCCCGGCCGTCAAAACGCTCCGACTGCAGGTCTCGTGCCTTTGCGACCCGCGCGGCCGCCTGCGCAGTGCCTTCGGAAGGCGCCGGCAGGGAGAGGTCCATCGCCGTGACCGGCGCCACATCGTAAAACAGGTCAATGCGGTCAATGAACGGACCTGACAGTCTCGACTGGTAGCCGATGGCGCATTTCGGACCGCGCCGGCAGGCCGATTCACCCGGGCCACCTCCGCACTTGCACGGATTCATCGCGCCGATGAGCTGGAACCGCGCGGGATAGCGCACATGACGGTTCGCCCGCGACACGATCGCTTCGCCAGCCTCCAGCGGCTGGCGCAGGCTGTCGAGCACCTGGGCCGGAAATTCCGGAAGCTCGTCAAGGAACAGAACGCCATTATGGGCGAGTGACACCTCTCCCGGACGCGCTTTCAGGCCGCCGCCGACCAGCGATGCCATTGACGCGGAATGGTGTGGCGAGCGGAAGGGCCGTGCGCGCGACAGCCGGCCGCGCTCCAGCAGGCCGGCGACCGACTGGATCTGCGAAACCTCCAGCAGCTCACGCGCCGAAAGAGGCGGCAGAAGGCCCGGCAATCGCTGCGCCAGCATCGACTTTCCCGAACCCGGCGGCCCACAAAGGATGAGATTGTGCCCCCCGGCAGCGGCAATCTCCAGCACACGCTTGGCCCCTTCCTGGCCTTTGACATCCCTGAGATCGGCACATTGCGGCGGCTCTTCCAGTTCACCGGGCTGCGGCGGAGAAATGACACTGCGCCCGGAAAAATGGTTGACAAGGCTGATCAGGCTGGCCGCGGCAATCGCTTCACCGCCTGCCCAGGCGGCTTCCGAACCGCAAACCTGCGGACAGACAAGGCGAAGACCAAGCGCTTCTGCCCCCATTGCCGCCGGCAACACGCCAATCGTCTCCCCGAGTTGCCCGTCAAGTGACAATTCCCCGATCGCCGCATGCCCATCGAGCGCATCAGGCGCAATGACCCCCATCGCCGCCAGCACAGCCAGCGCAATCGCCAGGTCGTAATGGCTGCCCTCCTTCGGCATGTCGGCCGGCGCAAGATTGACGACAATCCGCTTTGGCGGAAGCGCAAGTCCGATAGAGGCAAAAGCACAGCGTACCCGCTCGCGGCTTTCGGCCACCGCCTTGTCGGGCAAGCCGACAATTCCGAAAAATATGCCGCCGCCGGTAATCTGCACCTGCACATCAACCGGTCGCGCCTCGATCCCTTCGAACGCAAATGTTGTCACGCGGCTGACCATGGCCACCCCTCATCAACTCCCTGACGAAGTGTTAACACAATCAGCCGAACAAAAAAAGAACAATTCTCATCTATTTCCGGTCGAGTTTCCGCTCAACGCCATCCCAGAAGGCCGCGCAGGCATCAATTCCGGAGAACCGCCTGAGTTCCTGCACACCGGTTGGCGAGGTCACGTTGATTTCCGTCAGCCGGCCGCCGATCACGTCAATTCCGACAAGGGCGAGGCTTCGCGCCTTGAGCTCCGGGCCGATCGCCTCGCAGACTTCGCGGTCTGCGCGCGACAGCTCGGACGGCTCGGCGGTGCCTCCGACATGCAGGTTGGAGCGTGTTTCACCGGGTTTCGGGCGCCTGTTGATCGCGCCGACGGGTTCGCCATCAACCAGGATGATCCGCTTGTCTCCCTCGCTGACCGCCGGAAGGAATGCCTGGGCAATCAGGGGCTCGCGTGAGCGTTCAAGAAACAGTTCGAGCAAGGAGGAGAAATTGCTGTCATCCTCGCGCAGGCGGAAAACGCCGGCGCCTCCATTGCCGTAGAGTGGTTTGAGGATGATGTCGCGATGGCGGCGGCGAAAGTCTTTGATTTCCGCCACGTTCCGGGAAATCAGCGTGGGCGGAATGATCTGCGGCCAGAGCAGCGGGAACAGCTTTTCCGGGCTGGAGCGCACCTGCGCAGGATCATTCAGGACAAGCGTCTTGCCCGCGACCCGTTCGAGCAGGTGGCAGGCGGTGATGTAGGCCATGTCGAATGGCGGATCCTGGCGCATCAGGACCACGTCGACATCCTCGGCAAGATCAATCCTCTCGGGCGCTGCGAACAGGCCCGGCGTCCCGGCGACCCGCTGCACCCTTGCCGGGCGCGCGTGCGCAAGAATGTGCCCTTCCTCATAGCTCAGATCATCGGGGCCGTAGACCCACAGCGCGTGCCCGCGGGCCGCCGCCGTCTCCATCAGGGCAAAGGTCGTATCGGCATCGATATCGACGTCTTCCAGCGGGTCCATCTGGACAGCAACGCGCAATGACATGGGGCCTCTTCAAACTGCCTGGACACCAAAGGCCATCAGCCAGCCGCGCACGTCAATAGGTGCCGCCGAGAAGCTCGCCTTCGCCAGCCTCCCCGTTTGCCGGTGCGTTCGGGTCAGCCCCGCCCTGACCCGGCTGCGCCTGGCCGTCCGGCTCGCGAATGCGGACATAGGAAACGACCTGGTTGACCCCGCCGACACGGGACGCCTTTTCCGCCGCTGCGCGCAGTTCCCCGGAGCTTCGCGCAAGCCCCATGAGATACACAACGCCATCATAGGTCTCGATGTTGAAATTATAGCTTTTCACGCTGCCTGACCCCAGAAGGGCGGCACGCACCCGCGCCGTGATGACCTCGTCGGACACATTCTTGCGGAAACCGCCAGGCGACTCGATGCGAATTTCATTGGCAACGTCACGCGTGCGATCGACGCCCCAGGCAACATCTTCCGCCTTGACGCGCATTTCAGGCGTGTTGACCCGGCCCGACAGCAGCACGAGGCCGCCGGAGACCTCGACATCGATCTCGCCATAGCCGCGCCCCTGCGACAAGAGGCGTGCCTTGATCTCGCTCGACGTGGTCGCGTCGTCAAAGGCCTCGCCCATTGTGCGCTCCTGAACTGCGGCAACGCCTGCCGCGCCGGCAGCACCGACAGCAGCGGTCACGCAGCCAGACACAGCGAGCAGGCCAGCCGAACCCGCCGAAAGGAGAAGCAGAATTCGCAGCGACATGGTGGACCTCTCTTTCTTTTCCGTCTTTTTCGTCTTTTCCGTTCGAGAGAACATTGCCATCAGGGCTAGCAACGGTCTGCGGCAAAATCAGGGCGCCAAGCATCCCGGACATGTACCGGAAGGCGCCATGGCTGCAAGGCCACAAGATCATAGCGATGCCCGAAAGCCCCCAGAGACGGTTTCGAACCCGCCCACTGGGCGGCTGCTGCGGCGATCCGGTTCCAGCCGGTCGGCGTCACCGCGACCAGCGCGTCATCCAGCTGCGTGCGCAGTTTGACCTCGACAAAAACCAGGGTCGCATCCCGGCAGGCGACGATATCGATTTCCCCGCGCCGGGTGCGCACACGCCGGTCGAGAATGCGATAGCCCTTCGCGCGCAGGTAAAACGCTGCGACGGTCTCGCCCGCGCGTCCTCTCCGTTCGGCCCTGCGTCGGTCAGACATCGCCGGAACCCTTCAGCCCGAGCGCGCGCTGATAGGCCTCGCGTTTCGATATTCCGAGCGCTGCGGCCACTTCCCCGGCAGCCATCCGGGTCGGCAGTCGCTGCAGGGCTTCGCGAAGTGCCGAATCGATTTGCGACGCGCTTGGCGGGTCTGCGTCCGGGGGAGCGGCCATGACGATGATTTCGCCCCTGGGCGGGCCGGCCTGCTGATAATGCTCTGCCAGGCTGGCCAGCGTCCCGCGCCGTGTTTCCTCAAACAGCTTGGTCAGTTCCCTTGCCACAACCGCCTCGCGTTCATCCCCGAAAAGTTGCGCCATATCGGCCAGCAGCGCCGCAAGCCTTCCGCCGCTTTCGTAAAGGACCAGCGTGGCGCGAATGGCGGAAAGCTCCCGCAGCCAGCCTTGCCGGGCTGCAGGCCTGCTGGGCGGGAAGCCCGCGAACAGAAACCTGTCGCTCGGCAGGCCCGCGACCACCAGGCCAGCCAGGAGGGCCGATGCGCCTGGCACCGGATGGATCGCGACGCCGGCCTGCGCGGCCTCGCGCACGAGTTTGAAACCGGGATCGGAGACGAGAGGTGTTCCAGCATCGCTGACCAGCGCAATGCATTCGCCAGCAAGCAGTCTTTCGATGAGTCCCGGTCGCCGCCGCGCCCCGTTATGGTCATGATAAGCCGTCAGTCTGGCGTCAATTCCATGTGCATCCAGCAACTTGCGCGCCACACGCGTGTCTTCTGCAAGCACCTCGTCGCAGGCCGCAAGCGTGTCGAGGGCGCGCAGCGTGATATCGCGGAGATTGCCGATGGGTGTCGAGACGATGTAGAGACCGGCAGATATCGCGGCGTTCTCCTGTTGCCGGTCGCCGGGCCCCGGCCTAGTGTCGCGCAAGGTTCGCTCTGAACGGTCTGAGGAGGACATCGGTGAAACCCTTGCGCGTCTTGGCGGCCACGCCAACCCTTATCCTGACTGCACTCATTTTTTCGGCATGCGCAAGCGCGCCGCCTCGGCCTCCGGCGCCGATCTCGACAGGCGAGCCGCGTGTTGATCCGCAACCTGAGCGCGGCGGGGCCGATGCTGGCGCACATGGCGCCATCACGACCGGCGATCTTGGCGACCTTTCGAACATGACCGATGAAGGGGATGCGGGGCTGACACCGCCGCATATGGTCGGGCGCGAGATTGTGCGCGCCGCGGTGCTCTTGCCGTTCAGCCATCCCAATCGCCAGGTCAGGGCGGAAGCCCAGGGAATGCTGGCGGCGATCGAGATGGCGCTGTTCGAAAAGGCCGACGAGAATTTCCTGATCATGCCCAAGGATACGGCCGGCACGCCCGAGCGCGCCTCGCAAATGGCCAGCGAAGCGATCGCCGAACAGGCCGACGTGATCCTTGGCCCGTTATTCTCGGGCAATGTGCAGGCCGTCACGCCACTGGCCGCAGGCGAGGCGATTCCCGTGATTGCGTTTTCCAACGACCCTGAAGCGGCCGGTGGAGGCGCCTGGCTGGCCTCTGTCACTGTCGAGGAAGAAATCAGGCATGTTGTCGAATATGCGACGCGCCAGGGAGTGGACAGCTATGCCTTTCTTGGCCCGCGCAGCGCCTATGGCCAGAGGGTTGAGCGCGCCCTGCGCATCGAAGCAGTTCGAAATGGCGCCAGCGTGCTCGTGTCGCGTTTCTATGAGCCGGGCAATGATGCCCCGGTCGATGAAGCCCGGGCGGTGGCCGACCTGCTGAAGGGCGAGGTGACGTCGCGGCCAAACCGGGTGGCGCTGCTGATCCCGGAAGAGGGTGTCAAGCTTCGCTCGGTCGCGCCGCTGATCCCTTATTATGGCGTTGATTTCCGCAAGCTGCGCATGCTCGGCACAAGTCGCTGGAACGATCCGGACGTGTGGCGCGAGCCGACCCTGTCGGGCGGCTGGTTCGCGGCGAGCCCGCCAGAAGACCTCGAACGCTTTGCGCAGGCCTTTGAGCGGGTCTACTCGCGCGCGCCAAGTGAACTCACAAGTCTCGGTTATGACGGCGCTGCCGTTGCGATCATGCTCGGTCAGCAAGGCGAACTCGACCGCGCGGGCCTCTCGCGGACCGACGGTTTCATGGGACTGAACGGCCTGTTCCGTTTCCGGCCCGGTGGCACCGCGCAGCGCAGCCTGGCGATCTTGGAAATCGACCGCGAGGCCGGCGCCATTGTCGTGGAGCCTGGTCGCGAGAGCTTCGACCCATCAGTCGGCTGACAGTCGCCCGGTTACCGGCCGTCCTTCACCGGTTCCAGCAAGTCCGGATCGAGGCCTCCCATCGCGCAGACCTCGCGCCATTCGGCCTGCGTGACGGGCTGGACCGACAGGCGCATCGAGGTGACAAGTGACATCTCCGAAAGCTTCGGATTGGCCTTGACCGCTTTCAGCGACACCGGCCGGGGCATGTCGCACACAGCCTTCACGTCTACGCATTCCCAGCGCGCATCATCGGTTGTCGAGTCCGGGTGCGCCTGCGCGCAGATCTCGACGATGCCGACGATTTCGAGCCCCTTGTTGGAATGATAGAAGAAGGCCTTGTCGCCGAGCGACATGTCCCGCATGAAGTTGCGCGCCTGGTAGTTGCGCACACCGTCCCATTCCTCTCCGGCTTCGCCCTTCGCCTTCTGGTCGGGCCAGCCCCATTTGAAGGGTTCGGACTTGAACAGCCAATAAGCCATGTATCTCTCCCCGAAACAGGTCTGAAGCCGTCAGAAGCATCAACTCTCGATACGGTAGACCGCCGTTGCTGTCATCACGGTCTGGCCATCCTGGCGCGCTGAACCATGAGCAAATACAAGCGTACGGGTCTGCCGGTCGGTCTCGCTGTCGAATTCCAGCAGGCGCCCGGCCGCCAGCGCGCCGGTCATGTCGAGGTTTACCGATACCGGCTGCAGGTCACTCGCCTGCGCCTCGGCCTGCGCGCGCGAGCGGATCACGCGCATCAGGCAGGATGCGATGATTTCCGCCTGGGGGCGACCGGTTGCGGCCAACTGCGCGGCGCCCGGCGCGGTCCACTCCAGCTGTCCGAAATCGATGATGAGCCTGTCAGTCTGCGTCATTGTCACCTGCTGCCTGCTTGCGATGTTCATGAGGTGAACGCATAGGCGCAGGCCGGGCAAATGGAAAGGGGATGGCATCGCCTTCTGGCCGCCGCGCATGCCTGCCTTATCTGTGTGAGGTCATGCACAAGCCGATCATCTTCCATCCAGGCTATGATGCCACCAGCATTGACGAAGGTCACCGCTTCCCGATGCGCAAATACTCGCGTGTGGCGCAGGCCGCGACGGGCCGGGGCGCAGAGTTGACGGCGCCTCAGCCGGCAACGCGCGAACGCCTTCTTCTCGGCCACACGCGCGACTATGTCGACGCGGTGCTGGAAGGCCGGCTTGATGACCGGGCGCAAAGGGCGATCGGGCTGGCTCTCACACCCGACGTGATACTTCGCGCCAGGCTGGCTGTCGGGGGCACCTGCCTGGCAGCTGAACTGGCCCTGCGACACGGCGCGGCGGTCAATCTCGCGGGCGGAAGCCACCATGCCGGCCCGGACCGGGGGGCCGGCTTCTGCGTGTTCAACGATGTCGGCGTGGCCACCAACTGGCTGCTGGCGACAGGGCGTGCGCGCCGCGTCGCAGTGATCGACCTTGATGTTCACCATGGCGACGGCACCGCACTGATCCTTGCAGGCGTGCAGGGCGCCTTCACGCTGTCGGTTCATGGCGAAAACAACTGGCCCCGCACCAGGCCCGCCAGCGATATCGATCTCGGACTGGCCGACGCGACCGGGGACGGGGACTATCTGTCAGCGCTACAGCCGGCGCTCGACGAGCTGTTCAACCGATCCGAGCCGGACCTTGTCTTCTACAATGGCGGTATCGATCCGCATCGCGACGACCGGCTGGGCCGGCTGTCACTTTCCGATGCCGGGCTCGCCGCGCGCGACCGGCTTGTCGCTGACAATTGCCGGGCGCGCGGGACCGCGATCTGCGGGGTCCTCGGCGGGGGGTATTCGCGCGACCCTGACGCGCTGGCGCGCCGGCACATGTTCATGGTCAGTGCTGTTACCGGCCTGTCAGACGAAATGACCCCCCGCTGACAAACAGCGGGAGGCCCTTCGACGGGGCGCCGGTCCTGTTGGGGGAGGTCCGGGCCGGCGCCCCAAAAACTTGCGATCAGAACTTGTAGCCGAGCCCGACGCCAATGATGATCGGGTCTATGTC
>CAYXQV010000067.1:0-11815 GCA_964467505.1 uncultured Hyphomonadaceae bacterium
CCGAGCATGAGGCGATGGCGCGAGATTCGAAAGCGGCCTATGAAGCGGCCCTGATCGCAGCCGGACGGCCCGGCGAGATCACGACCGAGATCGCACCGCTGGGCACATTCTATTATGCCGAGGACTATCACCAGCAATACCTGGCGAAAAATCCAAACGGCTATTGCGGCATCGGCGGCACGGGCGTGAGTTGCCCGATACCGGGCGCGGCCGATACGCCTGCCTGATATCGTCGGGGCCGCGCAGGGGCGAGGGCCTCAGGCAGAGAAATTGACGGCGAAACGGCGCCGCGTCTCGACCATGCCCTGCGCGCGCTGGAGCCCGTCGCTGGCCCGCTGCACCTTGCGGATGACATCGCTGCCACGCAGGCTGTCGACAACGGAATTGAGATGCACAGTCGCCTCGCGCACCGCGACAGGGTCGAAATGGGTTTCGGCACGCTTCAGAAGGGCCTGGCCGAGATCGAGCCGCGCCTCGATCAGCGCATCGCCGTCCGGCTCGCCTTTCAGATGCTCAAGCGTATTGCGGCGCCGCGTGATGACGTTTTCCAGCCATTCGGGCTGCTGGGGCGCCCCATCAAGATACATCGTGATGGCGCCGAAGTCCTGCTCGAACTCGCGTCGCATCGCCGGCGCCATCAGCCCGACAGGGGCGTGCGGACCGCGAATTTCGTCATCCTGGGCCAGCAATTCGTCCAGGATCGCGCCGAGTTCGGCCATGCGTTCAGTGCGAAAAGCCTCGGGACGACCAAGCGCGGGCTGAATGCGCTTGGCCAGGAGATAAGCTGCGGCGCGAGAAAGCAGGCTGTCTGTGCTGGCGAACGTGCCGGGAAGATGAAGCGTGAAAGGTGACGCCTCGCTGGCCAGCTGGCTGCCCGATCGGCTGACCCCATAGATGCGAAGTCCCTCGGCATCCGGGCCGGACCGCTCACCCCAGATGATGATATCTGCGCCGGTCTTTTCCAGCCGCTTTCGCGCGCGTTTCAGCATCTTTCCTTCGGGCCTGCCCTCCGGGGTCATCACCCGGAACAGCTGGAACGTCGCGCCGAAACAGAATTCGGAAAGGTGCGTCTCGAGCGCCTGCGAGATGGCCCGGCCTGCCTCATGGCCTCCCGGACCGTCAATGTCGCCGACGAGAACGCGGTAACCCGGCAAGCTCCCGGCCCGCCGGACGCTGGCGTTGGAAGCGGCACCTGACGCACGCACGCCATGGGCCAGAAACCGGACAATCCAGACCAGTACGGTTGTCAACACGCCGATCAGCGCGGCGAAGCCGACAGCTGCCAGCGGCGCGGAACTGAACACGTTGTTTTCCAGCCAGCCGGACATGCTGGCAATAAGGGACGCATCTGCCATGGATTTTCGTCTTGTCGCTTTCTCTCGCCGATACACGAGACGGGATAAAGATTGCAACACTCTTTGCACCATGAACAGTGGTCTTGGCCATACAATGGGCAATTGCATGCAGGTGCAGACTGCGCCATCGAAGCGAAATGACCGTGTTCGTGACCCGTTTCGCGCCTTCGCCGACCGGCCTTCTGCATCTCGGGCACGCGGCATCGGCGTTCCGGGTCTGGGACATGGCAGCTGGCGCAGGCGGCGAGGTACACCTGCGGATCGAGGATATCGACCGCACCCGCTGCCGCCCTGAATTCGAAACAGCCATTTTCGAGGATCTCGCCTGGCTCGGCCTTGAGTGGACCCTGCCGGTGCGTCGTCAGTCCGACCATTTCAACGAATATGAAGCGGCAATATCCAGCCTGCATGCACGCGGCCTGGCCTATCGCTGCTTTCGCACGCGCCGGGAAGTCGCCGCGCAGTCCGACCGCGCGCCGCACGCCCCCGAACCGGTGTTTCGCGGCGCACCGCTCGCCCCCGGCGAGGAGGCCCGGCGGCTTGGCGCCGGTGAGCCGCATGCCTGGCGCCTGTCGATCCCTGCCGCGCGCAACTGGCTTGCCGCGCAACGCCATCAGGGCACGCGCGCCGAACCGCTCGGATATACCGAGACAGCCGGCGGCCGCGATCACCACGTCGCGGTCGCGCTTGACGCCATCAGCGATGTCGTGGTCGGGCGAAAGGACAGCCCGGCGAGCTATCATCTCGCCGCATGTCATGACGATGCCGCGCAGGCCGTCACCCATGTGATCCGCGGCGAGGACCTGGCCGCATCGACGCCGGTGCATGTCCTCCTGCAGGAGCTGATGGGCTGGCCGCGTCCGGTCTATCACCATCATCGCCTGCTGCTTGATGAGACCGGCAGGCGATTTGCCAAGCGCGACAACTCGCTCACCCTGCGCCATTTGCGCGAAAGCGGGGTGACGCGCGATGAAATCCGTCGCATGACCGGCGCGCCATGAACCAGACACGCTCACACGACGCCGCGATCTCCCCGCCCATACGCAGCTGGCTTGGCCCGGCGCTCGTTCTTTGTGGCGGGATCTGTATCGGCTTTGCGCCGATCGGGCTGCGGCTGGGCCTTGGTGAACTTGGCCCACAGGCGATTGCCTTTTGGCGCTATCTTTTCGCCCTTCCGATACTGCTTGTCATTCTTGTTGGTATCGAACGGCGCGCCCCGGCCAGACCGGTGGCGCCGATCATCTTGGCAGGCGTGTGTTTCGCACTCGATATCGGGCTGTGGCACTGGTCGCTTGAGCGCACCACCGTCGCCAACGCCACCTTCATCGTCAATCTCGGCAATGTCTGCGTGGGTGTCCTGGCCTGGCTGATCCTGAAGGAGCGCCCGACACTGATCTGGGTCGCAGCCGTCGCCGTCGCGGTCATGGGCGCGGGGTTCTTGTCACTTGGTGGGCCAGCAGGCGGAAAATCAAGCCTGAGCGGTGACCTTCTTGCCCTTGCTGCTGCCGTGCTCGTGGCCTTCTACATGCTTTATTCGAAGATCTCGCGGGTCAGTCTGGGCGCAATGGACGTGATCTTCTGGCTGACGGCCACCGAAGCGGTCGTGGCGCTCGGCCTGACGCTGGTGTCGGGCGAGGCACTTTTGCCAGCGCGCGCGGAGGGTTTCCTCGTGCCGCTGTTTCTCGCCATCGTCGTGCAGATCGGCGGGCAGGGACTGATCATTGCGGGCCTTGGTCGCACGCCGGCGGCGATTGCCGGGGTGCTCATCCTTGTACAGCCGGTCACGGCCGCAGCGATTTCCTGGCGGTTGTTCGAGGAACCGCTCAATGGCGTGCAGGTCGGAGGGGCAGCGCTGATCCTCGTCGGTGTGTTCCTGGCCCAGCGCGGTGCGGCAACACGCCCGGTCAAACCCGTGTCAGAACTGTCATGATCGTGTAGTACAGCCATCTAGGAAAAATTTGCCCGGGAGCCTTTCCAGATGCGCCTTGCCTATGCCGCCTTTGTCTTTCTTCTCTCGGCCCTGGCCGCCGCCTGCAGCCAGCCGGAGGCGCCCGGGCAGGCAAATGCCCAGGATGCACGCCGCGACCGCACGGGGGAAGTTCGCCAGGGCGTCCTGCCGCGCCAGGCCAGCGACAGCTATTATGTCTCGGCCGCCGAAGCCGTTGCGGATCGGGCGAGGCTGCGCGGGTCGCAGAAGGCGCGCAACGTGATCATTTTCGTCGGGGATGGCATGGGGGTCTCCACGCTGACCGCGGCGCGGATCTATGCTGGTCAGAAGCGCGGGCGCGATGGCGAGAGCTATATCCTGGCCATGGATACGCTGCCCCACCTCGCGCTCGCCAAGTCTTATGCCCATGACGGACAGGTCCCCGACAGTGCCGCTACGGCAACCGCAATGGTCGCCGGCGTCAAGACCCCGATGCGCACGCTCGGCGTGACCCAGGCGGCAGCCTTCGGCAATTGCGCCAGCACAAAGGGCAATGGGACAGATACACTTTTCGAGCTTGCCGAAGGCGCCGGACTTGCCACGGGCATCGTCTCGACGGCCCGGATCACACATGCCACCCCGGCCAGCGCGTATGCCGAAAGCGCAAGCCGCAACTGGGAAGATGACAGCAGCTTTCGCGGCGACAGCGATGGCTGCCTCGATATCGCCCGCCAGCTGGTCGAATGGAAGGCCGGCGACGGTTTCGAAATCGCCATGGGTGGCGGACGCCGGCATTTCTTTACCGAAAAGACGCAGGATCCGGAGGCTGAAGGCCGCACGGGGCGCCGGCGCGACGGGCGCGACCTGGCCCGGGCGTGGAGCGAACTGTCTGTCGACCACCGGGTGATTTTTGGCCTGCCGGGCTTCAACGCGACCAATTTCGACAGCGACACCCGCATTCTCGGCCTCTTCGAAGACAGCCACATGCAATATGAGCTTGATCGCGCCGCTGATATCATGGGCGAGCCCTCGATTGCCGAGATGACGCGCGCAGCCATCACCCGGCTGTCGCGCAACGAAAATGGCTACATGCTCATGGTGGAGGGCGGGCGGATTGACCATGCTCATCACGGCACCAATGCCGCACGCGCACTGGAAGACACCGACGCTTTCGATCTTGCCGTGCAGGCTGCGCTGGAAATGACCGACGCAGAAGACACGCTGATCATCGTCACCGCCGATCATTCCCACACGATGACGCTGGCCGGCTATCCCCCGCGCGGCAATCCGATCCTCGGCAAGGTGCAATACCCCACTGGCGCCTTCGCGGTGGCCGCTGACGGCAAGCCCTACACGACGATCGGTTATGCAAACGGCCCGGGTGCCGCGTGTGCGGGCAATGCCGACCCGTCAGAGCCGTGCGCGCGAGCCGACCTGACCGAGACCGATACGTCTGCGAACGATTATCGCCAGCAGGCCCTGGTGCCGATGCCATCCGAAACCCATGCCGGTGAAGACGTCCCGGTCTTTGCGCGCGGCCCGGGCGCGCAGCTCGTGTCGGGCGTCATGGAGCAGCATGAGATCTTCCATGTGATCGGCCATGCAACCGGCCTGGTGGCCCCGCTGCCGGCAGATACGCAGTAGACCCCGCGCGCTGGCGGCGGTCAGCTATAATCGGCGATACGGCTGAGCAGGCCGCCGCGAAACTCGAAAAAGCTTGCCCCGCGTATCTTCACGGTTTCGCCGGCCTGTGTGCCATTGGGCAGGTTGACCGCCGCCTTGCCCTCGAACTCCACTTCGGCAGCTGCCTTGTTTCCGCCCGCGATGAAGCTGATCACGCGCTGGCGACGATACGAAAAGGCATTCCCGGAAAGCTCCGCAACCTGCCGCATGGCCGGCTTGCCTTCCAGGCGCATTGACTGGCCAGTATTGGAAATGTTCTCGAACACCACATCCTCGGTGACATATTCGAGCATGCCGTCAACGTCCCTGGCATTGTAGCAACTGATATATTTTGAGATGGTGTCTTCGATCATACACGAGCCTCCTTATATCTGGCAGCATAGCGTCGGCGGACCCGATTGCCGGCCAGAGCGGCAATAACTGATTTACTGGTCTGAGACCCATTACCTATCACGAAAGCGGAGCAGATTTACATGGCCTTGCGTATCGCAGTTGTCGGCGCCACGGGAAATGTCGGACAGGAAATGCTGAACATTCTCGACGAGCGGATGTTTCCAGCCGACGAGGTGTTCGCGATCGCCTCGCGCCGCTCGCTGGGGCGCGAGGTCAGTTATGGCGACAGGACGCTCAAATGCCATGATATCGAGGCGTTCGACTTCTCCACCATTGACCTCTGCCTGATGTCGGCGGGCGGCGATGTTGCGAAGACATGGGCGCCGAAGATTACTGCTGCGGGCGCCATCGTGATCGACAATTCCTCCGCCTTCAGAATGGATCCCGACGTGCCGCTGGTCGTGCCGGAAGTGAATGGCGATGCCGTGATGGGCTATGGCGCAAAGAACATCATCGCCAACCCGAACTGCTCGACCGCGCAACTCGTTGTCGCACTCAAGCCCCTGCACGACGCAGCCGGCATCTCGCGGGTGGTCGTGGCGACCTATCAGTCCGCCTCCGGCGCGGGCAAGGCGGCGATGGACGAGCTCTGGAACCAGACCAAGGGGATTTATGTCAACCAGGCGCCCGAGCCGACAGAATTCTCACGCCAGATCGCCTTCAACGTGATCCCTCAGATCGATGTGCCGATGGAGGATGGCTCCTACAAGGAAGAGTGGAAGATGCGGGTGGAGACCAGGAAGATCATCGATGAGAGCATCGAGCTGATCGCCACCTGCGTGCGCGTGCCGGTCTTTGTCGGCCATGCCGAGGCTGTGCATGTCGAGCTTGCCCGCCCGCTTGAAGCAGATGCCGCCCGCGAGCTCCTGCGTGAGAGCCCCGGCCTCATGGTTGTCGACGACCCCCAGGAAGACCAGTTCATCACGCCGATAGATTGTGTCGGGGAATGGGCGACCTTCATTTCCCGCATCCGCAAGGATAGCACTGTCGAGAATGGCCTCGCCTTCTGGTGCGTTTCGGACAACCTGCGCAAGGGTGCCGCCCTGAATGCGGTTCAGATCGCGGAGGAATTGCTCAACCGCGGCGTCCTGAAGCCGGAAAAGCAGCCGGTCTGACCCGGCGCTGTCCTGTCTGGCGCTCACACGCCGACTCAGTTGCTTTCAGGCCCGATTGCGCGCAGATGCCATGTCATGAACGCTGATCTGCGCACGGGCCTTGTTGCCGGCTTTGCCGCTTATGTCCTCTGGGGCAGCCTGCCGATATATTTCCGCGCGCTGGGACATATCGGACCGGGCGAGTTGCTGGCGCACCGGATCATCTGGTCCCTGCCCACCGGGCTGATCTTCATCGCGCTGGCATCCCAATGGGACCGCGTGCGCGCTGTACTCACCCTGGCGAAGCTGGGCTGGCTGGCGCTCTCGGCACTGCTCATCGGTGCCAACTGGCTGGTCTATATCTACGCCGTCTCGGTTGACCGGGTGATGGAGGCCAGCATTGGCTATTACATCAATCCGCTGGTCAGCGTGCTGCTCGGACTGGTGCTGTTTTCCGAAAGGTTGCGACGGGTCCAATGGCTTGCCGTCGCGCTGGCCTGTATCGGCGTGGCGGTGCTCACCCAGGCCTTTGGGCAAGTGCCGTGGATCGCGCTTGCGCTCTGCTTTCTGTTTGCCTTCTACGGCGCCATCCGCAAGAAGATCGGCGTTGAGGGGCGCACCGGTTTCGTGATCGAGGCTGCAATCCTGTTTCCGGCTGCGGCCTTCTGGCTGGCCTTCATGGTGGCGAGTGGCGAGAGCGCGCCGATGGGGCGCGGGGGATGGGACATCCCGCTTCTGCTTGCCTCAGGACCAATCACGGCGGTGCCGCTGATCTGCTTTGCGGTTGCCGCCTCGCGGTTGAAACTCTCCACGGTCGGGATGATGCAGTATATCGCACCGACCTTGCAGTTCCTGATCGCGCTCTTCATCTTCAAGGAACCGTTCACGCAAACGCATGCGCTGGCCTTTGCCTTCATCTGGCTGGCGCTGGTCGTCTTCACCGCTGACAGCGTCATCGGCAATGCCAGGGCAAGACGGCTGGCGCGGGCGGCGCAGCTAACCTGAACGGGGCAAAAAAAGACCCCGGTCCGCAATGCACGAACCGGGGCAGTCAGCGTAGATGGGTGGAGCTTGCAACTCCCCCGAAAGGAAGCAAGGTGCATGCCAGTTTCGCCAGAGACCAGAATCTTCGCCGCCATCGGGGATGTCCATGGCCATTGCGAACGCCTGAAGAGCCTGCACGAGGCGATCTTCGAGTTGACGACGCGGGAGTTTCCGGGCCGCGCGCTGACGCTTGTCCATCTGGGCGACTATGTCGATCGCGGCCCCGACAGCGCCGGCGTCATTGAAACGCTGATCGGGTTGGAACGCGAGGCGGCGAGGCGCGATGACCTGCACACGGTGGCCTTGATGGGAAATCATGAGCGCATGATGATTGACGGGTTCGAACAGGGCGGCGACGCGCTTGAGCACTGGCTCATCAATGGCGGTTTCGCCGCGCGTGACAGCTATGCCCCTTACGAAGAAGAAGACCTGGTCGCGCACCTTGACTGGATGAAGGGCCTGCCTCTGATCCACGAAGAGACCGAAGCCGGGCTCCTCTTCGTCCATGCCGGCGTGCATCCGGCCGAGTATCCCGAAGAAAACGAACAGGTCTATCTGTGGACACGATCTGCGCGCTTTTTCGACACCAGCTGGTGGACGGCGCCGGGCCTTGCGGGCATGCGCGTGATCCACGGCCACACACCCACCACGACGCAGGAACCGGACATCTCGCCCGATCAGCGCCGGATAAATATCGATACAGGCGCCTGCTTTGGCGGACCGCTGACCGCCATTGTGCTGGCCCCGGATGGGCCGCCGCGCTTTGTCTATGCCTGAGCCGAGATGCGCCCTGAAACATCGAGTGGGCGCGTTTCGACCCGGGCTTCGACCGGCAGCCAGCAGGTCACGATCGTGCCGCCGCCGGGGTTCTCCTTGATGCCGACATTGCCGCCATGCAGGTCGATGAAGCGGTGGACGAGCGCAAGGCCCAGCCCGGCGCCGCGCTGGTCGCCGGAGGTGAAGCTGTCAAAGCTGCTGGCCCGGCGTTCGGCATCCATGCCCTTGCCGGTATCGGTCACGGTAATCGTCGCCATCTCACCGGTGCGCCGGGCCGAGACAATGACTTCACCGCCCGCTTCGGAGAAGCGCAGCGCATTCGACACGAGATTGAACAGCACCTGGCGCAGGCGTCCCTCATCGGCGCGGATGATGCCGAGATCGCCCTGAATATCGGCACGCACGCTGACCTCGGTATCCTCGGCCTTGGAAATCACCATTTCGACGCTCTGCTCGACGAGACCGGCGAAATTCACATCCGTCAGGTCGAGGTCCATCCGTCCGGCCTCGATCATGGCAAGGTCTAGAATGTTCTCGATCAGTTTGGACAGGTGGTCAGAGGCTTGGAGAATGGCGTTCACATAGTCTGTCTGGCGTTCTGAAAGATCGCCATGGCGCTGGCTCTGCAGGAACTCGGCATAACCGAGTATCGTCGTAAGCGGGCTGCGCAGCTGGTAGGAGACATTCTGCACGAATTCGGTCTTCAGCCGGTCTGCAGCCTCGAACGCCTCTGCCCGCTCGCGCAGGGCACTCTCGACCCGGCGCGTCGCGGTGACATCGGCAAAGGCGATCAGCGTGTTCCCGTCCGGCAGGGGATGGGTGAGATAGGTCAGGATCGAGCCATCGGAGCGGCGCATTTCGCCCGCCGTCGGCTGGCGCGCCTGGTCGGTCGGGTCGGTGATGTGCCGGCGCACCTCATCCCAGGTGGCGCGGTCATGGAACAGCGGCACGCAGGCTTCGACAATATCGCCATAATCAGGCTCGCTTTGCAGCAGCGACGGGTCGAGATTCCACAGCCGCTCAAAGGCCGTGTTCGACAGGCGCAGGCGCGCATCGCCGCTGAACACCACGCAGGCCTCATGCAGGCTGTCGAGCGTCGCACTCTGTGTCTTGATGAGGGCATTGAAACGGGTCTTAAGGTCAAGCTCGCTGGTGATGTCCCTGAACAGGAGCAGGAGCCCACCCATGGGATGGCGCTGACGGGTCACCGAGAGCGTGTCACCATTGGGCAGCGACCAAGTGTCTTCCTCGATGCCGGATATGTCGAGATAATAGGACAGCTCATCGGCGCGCCAGGCGGCGTAATCCTCGCGCGCTGGCAGCTTGCGATTCTCGCGCAACCGGTCGAGCAGCTGGCCATGTGTCGGGTTTTCCAGCAGGAAGCCTTCATCCAGGCCCCACATCTGCGCAAAGGCGCGATTGTAGAAGCTCAGCTTGCGGTCGGACCCGAAGATCGCCACGCCGTCCGCGACATGGTTGAGCGTCTCGTCATGGGCCTTCACATGGCGGGCAAGCGCTTCGCGCGCATCCTCCTGGGCTGAAACATCAAGCGCCATCGCACCGGCACCGCCCGACAGGGGAAAGCTGAGAATGCGCATGGCCCGGCGCTGTCCATCGATGACCATGTGGCGGGTCTCGTCGATCTCGCTGCCTTCGGCGATGGTCTTGCGGGTCTGTTCTGCTGCCAGCGCATCGAGCATCACCTGCCGGTCGAGCGCCCTTTCCAGCGTTTCGACCTCGACCGCCCTGAGATAGGCCGGGTTGGCCCATTGCAGCTTGCCCACACCGGACATGCGCCAGGCCGGGAAGGGTGCGCGGTCGAGCATGTCGACAAAACTGTGGGGATCGCGCGCGATCATGCGCTGGGTTTCCTCCACGCGCGACAGCAGGTGGCTCGATTCCAGGTGGCGGATGGTGGAGTCGGTGATCCACACGATCACCCTTGCGCCGGCCGTGCGCCCGTCTGCCTCCAGGAAGGCCCGCTTGCGCCTGGTGGTATCGGGCGAGGACAGCTCGCGCCCGGAAATGGTCAGCGAGAATTGCGTGCCATCTTCCACCAGGTCGCGCAGCGCCATGCGCAAGGTGGTGTCATTGCCGCCGGCATCGCGCGCTTCAAGGTCGGCCAGACCCTCAAGGATTGCCACGGCCGGATCCGGCGAGATGGCATCATCGGTGTAGCGCAACAAGGCCGCCAGGGCCGCGCGTGAACCGTGCAGTTGCGGCGCGCCGAGATTGTCGGCATCGACATCGACATCATCGCCCTGCCAGACAAGAACCACACCCGGATGCGCGGCAAGAACCGAGCGCTGTTCGGCCAGTTCCCCCTCAAGCTCTGTGGAACGGTCGCGATACTTGCGCGCAGCGCCGCGCGCACCGTCTGACACCCGCACCGCCCAAAGCAGGGATGCCAGCGAAAGCGCGGCCGCGCCTCCGGCAATGATGAAGGGGACATTTTCGCCACTGACCGCCATGCGATACTGCCTCCGCTGGTTCGAACCATGCCCGGCGCTTCCGGGCACCGAAGCCTTGTTAACCGATTGCGCCGATTGCGTTAAGCGCGCGTTAACAGACATTCGCGCTGCAGCCGAGACCTTGTGAAACACAACTGAACGGTTCAGTGTAGCTCATACAAATAAAACACAAGGAAAATGGCATATGGCGGGGCTTAATCTCCTGGAAATGATCCAGACAGCAAATGGCGGCGCAGCACAGCGCGAACTCGGCCAGCGGCTGGGACTTGACGAATCGCAGACACAGGCGGCGCTCAAATCGCTACTCCCGGCCCTTTCCGCCGGCCTGAAGGCAAACACCCAGAAGCCCGGCGGGGTGGCCGCTCTGATGGAGGCGCTCAATCGCGGCCAGCACGATGTCTATCTTGACCAGCCCGAGCGACTGCACCAGCCGGAAACCGTCGAGGATGGCAATGCCATTCTCGGTCACCTCCTGGGCTCGCGCGACATCAGCCGCTCGGTGGCTTCGGCGGCCTCGCAAAAGACCGGACTGAGTGACACGCTTTTGAAATCAGCACTTCCGCTGGTTGCAAGCCTGGTGATGGGCTCGCTGTCCAAGCAGAGCAAGGATCCCGGGATCGCCAGCCAGCTTTCGGGCATTCTCGGGGGCAGCCAGCCGCAACCTGCACAACAACGACGTGGCGGCCTTGGCGGCCTGCTGGGTGCCATGCTGGGCGGTGGCGCGCGCCGAACAGGTGCACCACAGCCGGCAGCAAGCGGCGGGCTGGCCGGCGGTCTGGGCGCCCTGCTGGATGCGGACGGCGACGGCTCGGCGGTCGACGACATATTCGACATGGTGATGAAGTCGCGGCGTTAGCAGGCTTTCTGAAAAACCCATCTTCAGGCTTTCCTCGCCTGTCTCAGGACAGTCCTCCCCATCCCGACGACCCCGGACCTGATCCGGGGTCTCGCACGTGTGGGGGCCGGAAACAGGCTGATCCCGGGTCAGGCCCGGGACAGTCGGATGTCCGGGGGAGTTTCAGAAACAGTCCCTTTGCGCTTTTCAGAAAGCCTGTCAGGGCGGTTTCCGAA
>CAYXQV010000068.1:0-5059 GCA_964467505.1 uncultured Hyphomonadaceae bacterium
CTGTTGTCGCCGGCCCGCACGAGAAATGGGGCGAAACCCCGGTCGCCTTTGTCGAACTGAAACCCGGCGCGAGCCTTGAGCAGGACGACCTGATCGCGTTTTGCCGCGAGAGGCTGGCGCATTTCAAGTGCCCGACACGTCTGGTTGTCACCGACCTGCCCAAGACGGCGACCGGCAAGATCCAGAAATTCGAGCTGCGCAAGCGCGCGGAATAATACCCAGGCTGCATGCACCGGGACTGTTCCCGTGAAACCCGGTCAGCTCAGCTGCAGTTCCACCAGCCGGCGATAGGCTCCTCTGCCAGCCATCAATTCGTCATGGCTGCCCTGTTCGACCACGCGGCCATCCTCGATCACGAGGATGCGGTCAGCAGCGCGCACGGTCGACAGCCGATGGGCGATCACCACCACCGTGCGCCCTTGCGAAAAGCCGGCGAGTGCGGCCTGCACCCGCGCTTCGCTTTGCGCATCAAGCGCGGAGGTCGCTTCATCAAGCAGCAGGATCGGCGCATCACGCAGGATGGCGCGCGCAAGCGCGATGCGCTGGCGTTGTCCACCTGAGAGATTGCCCCCCATCTCTCCGGCCGGGGCGTCATAACCACCCGGCAGCGCTTCGATGAATTCATGCGCGTGCGCGGCCTTCGCGGCTGCCACGATATCCTCATGCGCGGCGCCAAGCCGGCCAAGCGAGATATTGTTTGCAATCGTGTCGTCGAACAGCGCCGCATCCTGGGCCACCAGCGCCATCTGCGCACGCAGGCTCTCGCCAGCCAGTTGCCGGATGTCCTGCCCGTCGAGCCGGATATGCCCGCCGCTCGGGTCGTAGAGCCGCAGGAGGAGGTTGAAGACGGTCGACTTGCCCGCCCCGCTGGGTCCGACAAGGGCGACCGTTTCCCCCGGATTCAGGCTGAGGCTCAGCCCCTTGAGCGCCGCCGAACCATCAGGATAGTCGAAATGGACATCATCGAACACGATCTGCCCGCTGGCCTTGTCGAGGATGTGCGCACCGGGCAGGTCGGCCAGTTTTGGCGCATCGTCGATGATCTCGAAAACGCGGTCGGCCGCCGCGCCGCCTTCCTGGGCGACCGCATTGAGCGTACCCAGCGCGCGGATCTCCGGAGCCGCGATGCCGACAAGGGCCACGAAACCGAGAAAATCCCCGATTGTCGAGGCGCCCTGAAAGACCCGCCAGGCGGAAAAGCCGAGCACTCCGGCCACCGCCGCGCCGCCTGCGATTTCGAGGATCGGATCGACCGCCGCCTTGTCGGCAAGCACCTTGATGTAAAGCCGCGCACGGTCGGCAAAGCTCCTGGCGGCGCGCGCGTGCTGATAGGCCTCCAGCCCGTACGCCTTGACGATCCGTCCTGACTGGAAGCCCTCCGACAGGAGCGAGGTGACCTCGCCGACCTGTTTCTGGGCGCGCCCTGCACGCTTGCGCACGCGATTGCCAAGCGCAATGACCGGCCAGACGGCAATCGGATAGGCGACAAGCAGGATCAGCGTCAGTTGCCAGTCCATCCACAACATCGCCGCGAAGGCTCCGATCACGGTCAGGACGCCCTTGGAGGCATTGTTTGCCAGCCTGAGACCGGCAAGGCGGATCGCGCTCACATCATTGACAAAACGCGAGACGAACCCGCCCGAGGCGGCGCCGGAAAGCCGGGCATAATCGCCCTGTGTCAGCGAATCGAACTGGGCTTGCTGGATATCGACCAGCGCCTTCTGGACGCCGGTATTGTTGGCCAGCGCCATGGCGTAAAGGGACACCGCGCGCACCAGCGAGGCGACGAAGATCGCTGCAACGAGCCAGCCAAGGCCCGACATCGCGGCGCTCGCGCCATCCGCCCGCACGGCCCGGTCGGCGACCACCTGCTGGAGCCCATCGCCGACGAATTTTACCAGGACGCCATAGCTGACCCCGGCAAGCGACGTGACCAGCGATGCGGCCAGGCCGATGGCGAACCATCCCCTGTAGCGCAAGAAGAAACGCCGGAGCAGTCGGTACAATGCGCGTGAGCGGGTCTCGCCAGCGGCCATGAAACTGGCTCAGACGCTGTGATGGGAACCGGTTTCAGGATCCAGCAGCTTGTGGGCATGCAGGATGAAATAGCGCATTTCGGCATTGTCCACCGTGCGCTGGGCTGCAGCCTTCCAGGCATCGAAGGCGGCCTTGTAATTCGGAAAGGCGCCAACGAAATCGATCTGCGACAGGTCTTCGAATTCGACGCCCGACACATTTTTCAGCTCACCTCCAATCACGAGGTGAAGAAGCTGGGCTGTCGTTTCTGGGGTGTGTGACATATCGGAAACGAGGCTCCACTCAGGATGTTGACAGGTTTGCGGGCCGTCCTGCCGCATTCGGATCGGGCAGGCGGACCACGCTGGTCTGCCGGATTAACAGAGGATGCAACCGCTTTCCAGCGGCGATGAGGCTTCTTTGTGCGGGCACTGCGCGATTATAGACGAAAGCCTCGCCATCATGTGCGGTTGCAAGACCGCCGGCTTCCGACAGGATGATCTCGCCGGGCGCGAGATCCCAGTCCGATTTGCGACCCAGCGCCAGTGTCGCGTCCCAGGCACCGCTGGCGATGAGAGCCAGGCGCAGAAGCGTCGCATTCGGCTTGGGCCGCGCAATCTCCAGGGGCGGCCAGGCCACCGGCCAGTCCTTGTGTTCGATCACGGATTGACTGGCAATCATCCGGCAATCCTGGAGCGCAGCGCAATCGCTTGCAGCGATCGGACTGCCATTGAGATAGGCACCCCCGCCAAGGCGCGCTTCGTAAAGGGCATCATGTTCCGGCGCATAGATCACACCGGCGACCACGCCACCGCTCTCGACCACTGCCAGCCCAACACACCAGTTCGGATCGCCCCGCATGAAGGCACGCGTGCCGTCTATGGGATCGACCACCCAGACACGCTCGGCCGCGCGGTTTGCCGGAACATCGACCGTTTCTTCCGACAACCAGCCATACTGGCTGCGCGCTGTACCGAGCCGGCGGGCCAGCAAGGCGTTGACGGCAAGGTCTGCCTGGGTCACCGGGTGACCGGGGGACTTCTCCCAGGCCTGCGTCTCACCACGGCGCTTGAAGTCCATGGCGAGACAGCCGGCCTCGCGCGCGGCAAGGCGCATGGTGGCCAGGTCATGGGAAAGGCTTGCGCCTTCAGTCTTCCTCACGGTCGCCGGCAATCGACATGTCCTCGATCAGGATGCTCGGCGCATCACGGCTGCCCCGCAACTCCAGGTCGCTGGCCGGCACGAGGCGCGCATACATGGCCGACAGGTCACCGGCAATGGTGACTTCCGAGACGGGATACGCAATCTCGCCATTCTCGAACCAGAAGCCCGACACGCCAACCGAATAGTCACCCGTATTGGGATTGATCGACGGGCCGAACATGTCGGTGACCAGCAGCCCGCGGCCTGCATCCTTCATCAGCTCCTGCGGTGTGCGCTGACCGGCGGCGAGATAGAGATTGGACGTGGTCACGCCCGGGGGATCTCCGAAGGCGAGGCTGGCATGCCCGTTCGGCTGCAGACCAAGCTGGCGGGCCGATGAGCCGTTCAGGAGCCAGCGCGTCAGCCGGCCATCCTCGACCAGTTTCACCTCGCCCACGGGGCGACCTTCACCGTCATGCACACGCGAGCCAAGCCCCCGCCGGCGGAAAGGATCGTCGATGATGTCGATCCCGCCTGCAAACACCATTTCGCCAAGCCGGTCCTTCAGGAAGGAGATGCCGCGCGCCACCGACGGCCCTGAAATCGCGCCGCTCAGCGGGCCGAGCAGGCTGGACGCCACGCGCCGGTCATAGATGACAGCCGCCTTCTGTGTCGCGATCCGCTGCGATCCGAGCCGTTCGGCCGCGCGGGTGCCTGCAATGCGTCCGATTTCCTCGGGCGATGGCCGGTCTTGGCGATAACGCACGGACCGGCTTTCATAGTCACGCTCCATTTTCCCGTCGCGTTCTGCCACGACGGCAAGGCCGAGCCCACTGAAAGAGCCGCGCCGATGGGCCGTGAAACCATTGCTCGCCGCCAGCCAGCGCTCGCTCCGGCTCCAGCCGGCCGAGCAGCTCGACGTGGTGCGCACCCCGGGAATGGCGAGTGCAGCCGCCTCGGCGGTGAGTGCCTCGTTTTCCAGCAACGCTTCGGGCGCTTCGCCATCACCTTCGAGATCGAGTTCCATGTCCTCGCGGGCCAGTTCATCACCGGCGGCCAGGCCACACCAGGGATCCTCAGGCACGGCGCGCGCCATCGCAACACAGCGCTCGGCAAGATCGGCGAGTGCGCCCGCTGACAGGTCAGAGCCCGACACCTGCGCCTGGCGATGCCCGAAGAAACAGCGCAGCGAAACGCCCTGATCCTCGGCGCGCTCGACCGTTTCCAGCTTGCCCTCGCGGACATCCACGCTGACGCCCTCCGACACGGTGATCCGTGCATCGCTCGCGTCGGCGCCAGCTTTCTCGCAATGTTCAATCAGGCCCTGAAGAAGCTCGGGCGGGGAAAAGTCTTGAGTGCTCATGTGGAACCAGATGGCCCGTATCGGCGCGCAAGGCAATGCGCTGCGAACCGCTCCACCTCGGGCAGAGTCGGAAAAGCACCCCGGATGGCGCCGGCTGTCCCAAAGGTTTCCCCAGCGACGAGCAAGCGACCAATGTGCGCGCGATTGGCTGGCTCAGTCGTCGAGACGCGCGTCTGGCAGGCGGTCATTGATGTCGTCACGAATGTCGAGCAGCGTCACGATCAGGCCGCATATCAGGCTGGCCACCACCCAGCCGCCAAACGAGAACACCAGGAAATCGACGATCTGGGCAAGCGCGCCTCCCAGACTGAGAACCTGGCCGCTCCATTCGCCGGCATTGTAAATGCCAAGACCGATGCCCAGCACGATAATCGCAACATAGGCAACATAAACCATCGTGCGGAAGCTGTTGATCACAAAGAATTTCATGTCATCTACCCTTAGTTTTGCGGTGGCCGCAGCGCCGCGAACAGGTGCTTACATCATCCCGCAGGACATGGCCGCTTTCATGGCAAAACCCATGAATTCACCCTGATC
>CAYXQV010000068.1:5159-11580 GCA_964467505.1 uncultured Hyphomonadaceae bacterium
CCTATTCGCGCTGAAGAATCCGGTCCAGCGCGAGGCGCGATTCGAACCGCGCCATGAATTCCGATTTGACGGTGTCCCGGTCATAATCCTCGCAAACCCAGTCGAGAAAAGGCTTGGGCGTGTGCGCGGCAAAGTCCCGGTAGGCTTCCAGGAAAGCGTCCAGCATGCCGGTCTTGCCCTGGCGCACATGCAGGTATTTCAGCGACAGTTGCGCCATCGCCTCCCCGATCGGAGCGCCCTGGCGCAGCAGCTTGTAGAGTGCGGCCATCAGCCCGGCCCGGTCAGCGCCCGACTTGCAGTGCATCAATGCCGGATAGGCGATCCGTTCAAACAGCTCGCGTGCGCCAAGGATGGCATCGACTTGCGGGGTATCACGCGAATAGACGCGGAAATCGACCAGTTCGATCCCGTTTGCCTCGCATGCTTCCCTTTCAAGCAGGTAATAGCCCTTGGTCGATTCGCCGCGCAGGTTGATGATCGTGCGAATGCCGCGTGTCCGGGCATGTTCGGCGACCTGGCGCGGCGAGGGCTGGTTGGAACGCCACATTTCCGGCGAAACCCGATGCAGGTTCGAAAACCGCGCGCGCAGGAAGCCATGATCGCCCCAGACAAGTTCGCGGCGCGCCCGCCTGCGCCCGGCCGGAACTGCAAGGTCGGGCGCGACATGCGGCTTGCGTTTCCTCTTCCTTTTCACACGGCGCGGGTCAGCAGGCTTTGTCATGTCGTTCAGCTGGGCCGCGCGCGATCATATGGGCTGTCAAGTGAGAAGGCCGGGATCAGCGCTTCCATGCGGGCGCCCTCACCATCCTCGAATTCGTAACTGCCCGACATGAAGCCTGATGGCGCAGCCAGTGGTGCACCGGATGTGTAGCGAAAGCTTTCACCGGGCGCGAGCGTCGGCTGCTGGCCCACAACCCCTTCGCCGACAACACTCTGCGAGCGCCCGAGCGCATCGACAATCTGCCAGCGCCGCAGGACCAGCGTCCATGTCAGCGCGCTGTTATTCTCGATCTCGACCGTATAGGCCCAGACATAGCGCGACCTGGCAGGCTCGGATTCATCGTGCAGAAATTTCGGGCGCACGCGGACGATGATGCCCTCGGTCTCGGCTTCATAGGACGGTGGTGGCGGACGGCGCGACATACGAACCCTCTTTCGGGGGACGCTCACAGGGCGTCAAGCGCCCTTATCAGGTCTTTTTCGAGATCGCGCACATCCTCAAGCCCGACCGAAAGACGCACCCAGCTTTCATCAAGGCCCATCGCCGCGCGTTCCTCCTCGCTCAGGGCACGGTGCGTGGTCGAGGCCGGATGACAGGCAAGCGACTTGGAATCGCCGAGATTGTTGGAAATATCGATCAGTTGCAGCGCGTCGAGGAAACGGAAAGCCGTCTCGCGCCCGCCGTCCAGTGACAGGGCAAACAGGGTGCCTCCGGCCGTCATCTGGCGGGCGTGAACATCATGATGCGGGTGATCGCGCCGACCGGGATAGCGGATCGCACGCACCCTCGGGTGGCCGGCAAGCCGGTCGGCCAGCCTGGCTGCACTGACGGTGGCCGCACCGACCCGCATCTGCAGCGTTTCAAGCCCCTTCAGGACCACCCAGGCATTGAAGGGTGACGCTGCCGGGCCGGTATGGCGCAGATAGGGATCGAGATGCTCCTCTATCCAGTCCTGCGGGCCCAGCACCGCCCCGGCAAGCACACGGCCCTGCCCGTCCATGTGCTTGGTCGCCGAATAGGCCACAAGGTCAGCGCCAAGTTGCAGCGGCTTCTGCAGGACCGGCGTGGCAAACACATTGTCGACGACAAGTTTCGCACCGGCTGCGCGGGCAAGTTCGCCAACTGCGGCAATGTCGACACCATCCAGCAGCGGATTGGACGGGCTTTCGATCAGCACCATCCTGGCCGGTCGCGACAGGGCCTTTTGCCAGGCCTCAAGGTCGGCGCCATCGACGAATTGCGTCTCGATCCCGTAGCGCGGCATCAGCGTGCCTACGATCCACCGGCACGAGCCAAACAGTGCACTGGCCGCAACCACCCGGTCACCGGCCCGGCAGGGCGCCATCATCACCGAGGAAATCGCACCCATCCCGGAGGCCGTGATCCGCGCGGCCGGGGCGCCTTCGATAAGAGCAAGGCGCTCTTCCAGCATGCGCACCGTCGGGTTGGCATACCGCGAATAGACATAGCCCGGCTCGTCGCCCGCCATGCGCGCGGCCGCCTGCTGCGCGCTGTCATAGGCATAACCAGACGTCAGGTACATTGCCTCGGCCGTTTCCCCATGCGGCGAGCGCGCCAGCCCACCGCGCACGGCCTTGGTGGCCGGGTGCCAGCCGGAAGGGTCAGGCGTGTCAGGCGTGTCGGGGCTGTCGGCCATTCCTTGCTGCATCCTTTTCAAGTCTGTCTCAGCGTCTTAGAGCCGGTAAGCGCAAGAGGATCAAGCCATGACGCAACTGCCCGGCGTGTTGCCCGATACCCAGCTTCGCCTACTCATCGCCGGCGGCGCGATATCCGCCGAATCACCCTTCGCCGATGGCCAGGTCCAGCCGGCCAGCCTCGACCTGCGCCTGGCCGATGATGTCTATCGCATCCGCGCAAGCTTTCTGCCGGGCGCGTCAGGTTCGGTCGGCCGGCTGCTGCATGAGGGCGACCTGCAGATGCACCGCATGGACATTTCCGCGGGCGCCGTACTGGAAACCGGATGCGTCTATCTTGCGCTGATCGATGAACGCCTGGACCTGCCCGGCGAATTGTCGGGACGCTGCAACCCGAAATCCTCCACCGGTCGGCTCGATGTCTTCACCCGTATCATCACTGATGGGGCGCAGGCCTTCGATGACATTCCCGCCGGCTATCGCGGCCCGCTCTATCTGGAGATCTGCCCGCGCACCTTCTCGGTGCTCGCGCGCGCCGGAGACCGGCTGGCCCAGTTGCGGCTGCGCAGGGGAAAGCCCGAACCCTTGCGCGAGATCACCTTTTCAGTCGATCTTGCGGCCTGCAATGGCGCGCCCATTGGCTGGCGTGCGCGGCGCCATGCCAGCCTGGTGGACCTGCAGAAAATCGCACGTCACGCGGCCAGCGACTATTGGGAACCTGTCCGCCCGCATCGCGGACGCGTCGTGCTGGAACCGGGCGAATTCTACATTCTCGCCTCCAAGGAGACGGTGCAGGTGCCTGCCACACAAGCCGCCGAAATGGCACCCATTGCGCCCGAACTGGGCGAATTCCGGGCCCATTATGCCGGCTTTTTCGATCCCGGATTCGGCATCAATGAAGGCGGTTCGCGCGCCGTGCTGGAAGTGCGCACCCGCGACGTGCCGTTCATCATCGAAGATGGCCAGCCAGTCGGCAAGCTGGTCTATGAGCCGATGGCCGCGCGCCCGGACGGGCTCTATGGCGGCGCCGGCAGTCACTATCAGGGCCAGGGCCTGAAACTTTCAAAGCATTTCACACCGGCCTGACCCGCCGGGCTTGCCACGGCCGGCGAGTCGCGGCGCAATCCCGTTTCAAGACTGGACGCAGGATAATGTTCCTGATAGGTTCCGATTGGAACAGAACGAGGTCACACATGTCACCTGTCGCCACGATTGCCGGTCTGGAGTTTGACGCCGTCCATCTGGGACTGTTTGCAGCCCTGCTTGCGCTGGCAGGCGGACTGGTTTGGATCGCCAGCCATTCGCGTGAAATGCGCCTTTCCCATGAAGCCGGACAGGCTGCGCGCCTTCGTGAAATCGAGGACCTGAAGACTGAACGCGCCGATCTCAGGTGTGAGCGCGACAATGAGCGAAGTGCGAGAGCCGAGGCCGATAAACAGCTCGCCGCAGCCGAGGCGCGCAGCGCAGAAGATCACAAGCGTTTTTCCGCCATGGCCCAGCAGGCAGTACAGACGGCCCATCGCGATTTCCTCTCGCGTGCCAATGAGACATTCGAGAAGCACCAGACCAGCGCGAATGGCCGGCTGGAGCAATTGATGGAACCGATCGGGAAGAATTTCGAGGCGTTCCGCCAGAAGATCGCCGAGCTTGAAAAGGTGAGGGTCGAGGACAAGAGCGCGATTTTCGAACAGGTCAGGTCCATCGGCCAGCAGCTGGAACAGAACCGGAGCGTTACCGGCAAGCTCGTGACGGCCCTGTCGGCACCCAAGGGCGGCGGTCGCTGGGGCGAGGAGTCACTTCGCAACGTGCTGGAAATGGCGGGGCTTTCGCAACATGCCGATTTCATCGAGCAGGTGCATGATGACACCACCCGCGGCAGGCTGAAACCCGATGTCATCATCCGCATGCCGGGCGGGCGGGAAATCGTCATCGATGCCAAGGTCAGCTGCGATGATTTCCTGCGCGCCGGCGAGGAGGCCGATGCCGCCCGGCGCGACGAGTATCTTGCCACCCATGCCCGCAAGATGCGTGACCATGTGCGCAAGCTGGCCCAGAAGGAATACTGGAAGGATTTCGACGACCGGGTCGATTTTGTCGCGATGTTCGTGCCCGGCGAGAATTTCTATGCCGGCGCGCTGCAGGCTGACAGGGATCTTTTCGACTACGCCGCGCGCAACCGCGTGCTCATTGTCACGCCGTCGACGCTGATCGCGCTGGCCAAGGCGGTGGCCTATGGCTGGCGCCAGGAAGAATCAGCGCGCAATGCCCGCGAGGCCGCGCGTCTGGGCCAGGACCTGTATGATGCACTCAGGACGATGGGCGCCCACATGGAGAAGATGGGCAAGTCGCTGAACGGCGCCGTGGGCAGCTACAATTCGCTTCTGGGATCGCTGGAGCGCAATGTCCTGCCCAAGGCGCGGCGCTTCGAGACGCTGCAGATTGCGCAGGCCGGCTCAAGACCGATCGGGGAAACCGAACCGCTGGTGGACGAGGCACGCCTGCCAGGGCGCACTGGCGAACTCACATTCGACGACGCGCCGCACGGTGATGCGCGCAGCGAAGAGGACGAAGCGGCCTGATACGGGATGCCTGACACGTCGACAAGCGCCTGTGGCGCCCCGATTATTGACCTTGGCCCACAGGCTGCATACCTATCGTGCATGGCCATCAGAGAAATCATCACTGTCCCGGACCCACGTCTCAAACAGGTCTCGAAACCGGTTGACGGCGGCGTGAACGACGAGGTCCGCGCGCTGATGGATGACATGCTGGAGACGATGTACGCCGCCCCCGGGATCGGCCTTGCCGCCATACAGGTCGGCGTGCCGCTCCGGGTGATTGTCATGGACCTTGCCCGCGAGGACGAGGACCCGCAGCCGCGATTTTTTGTCAATCCTGAAATTCTCGATACGGTAGATGATACTGCGCCCTACGAGGAGGGCTGCCTGTCGGTGCCAGACATATTTGACGAGGTCGAGCGCCCGGTGCGCTGCCACATCCGCTATCTCGATTATGACGGCAATCGGGTGGAGGAATGGGCAGAGGGGCTCTTTGCGGTCTGTATCCAGCATGAAATGGACCATCTGGAGGGAACGCTCTTCATTGATTATCTCTCGCGCCTCAAGCGCCAGCGCGCCATTGACAAGGTGCGCAAGGCACAGCGCCAGAAGTCAACGGTCGCCTGAGGGACCCGCGATGACCGCGATCGACGAGGAAGGGCGTTAGACTGACATGGGCAATCTCCTGATCCTCATTCCGGTCGCCATCAGCCTCGGCCTGATCGGTCTTGGCGCCTTTTTCTGGGCGGTCCGCTCCGGCCAGTTTGATGATCCCGATGGCGCCGCTGAACGCATCCTCCAGGATGATGACCGCCCGCTGACCAACCGGCGCGATGACGACGAGGAATAGCGCGGTTTGCGTCCATCCTGAATGGCGTGGAGAGGGCATGCTCCGTCGATTTTCCGGCGCAGCCAGGGTCATCGATAATTCCTATGCCTTTCTTCGGTGAAATCGATTAGCCCAATAGACCTATAACCGTTATCCTTCCCATGTCTGGAGGCAACAGACTTGAACAGGAAGGAAAACACCATGGACGGCAATGATATGGCGGGCACGGGCAAGTGCCCGGTGATGCATGGCGCAAACACCGCGCTTGGCGCATCGGTCATGGACTGGTGGCCGAATGCGCTCAATCTCGACATCCTGCACCAGCACGATACCAAGCCCAACCCGATGGGACGCGATTTCAGCTATCGCGACGAGCTGAAAAAGCTCGATGTCGATGCGCTCAAGCAGGACCTGCATGCGCTGATGACCGACAGCCAGGACTGGTGGCCGGCCGACTGGGGCCATTATGGCGGCCTGATGATCCGCATGGCCTGGCATGTCGCCGGCTCCTATCGCCTGGCCGATGGCCGTGGTGGCGGGGGCACCGGCAACCAGCGTTTCGCGCCGCTCAATTCCTGGCCCGACAATACCAGCCTCGACAAAGCCCGCCGCCTGCTCTGGCCGGTCAAGAAGAAATACGGCAACAAGCTGAGCTGGG
>CAYXQV010000069.1:0-11540 GCA_964467505.1 uncultured Hyphomonadaceae bacterium
CGTCGCCCTTGCGCTGGATGAATTCGAAGAAGACGGGCCCAAGCCGCGTCTCCGAAAAGATCTGCAACAACAGGCGCGGCTGGCCGCCTTCCGTGGTGCCATCCATCAACAGCCCGCGCGACTGCAGGGCGCCGACATCCTCGCCATGGCCAGGCAGGCGCTCGTCCAGCATTTCGTAATAGGTCTCCGGCGGCTGTGTCATGAACGGCACGCCGAGCGCCTTCAGCCGGTCATAAGCGCCATAAAGGTCATCGCAGATCAGGGCGATATGCTGGATGCCCTCGCCATTGAAGTCGCGCAGGAATTCCTCGATCTGGCCCTTGCCGCCCTCGCCTTCCTCATTCAGCGGAATGCGGATCTTGCCATCGGGCGCCGTCAGCGCCTTCGAGGTCAGGCCGGTATATTCGCCCTTGATGTCGAAAAAGCGGATCTCGCGGAAATTGAACAGGCTCTCGTAGAAGTCCGCCCAGTATTTCATCCGCCCGCCATAGACATTGTGGGTCAGGTGATCGACCAGCTGGAAACCGGCACCTTCAGGGCGGCGGTCCACACCGGGAAGATATTCGAAATCGATATCGTAGATGCTGAGATCATCATCGCCTTCGCCATAGCGGTCGATCAGGTAGATGATCGAATTGCCGATGCCGCGAATGCCGGGAATGTGCAGTTCCATCGGCCCGGTTTCGACATGCACCGGCTCGGCGCCCTTTTCGATCAGGTGGGCATAGGCCTTGCGCGCATCACGCACGCGAAAGCCCATCCCGCAGGCGCTTGGCCCATGCTCGCGCGAGAAGAACCAGGCCGCCGAGCGCGGCTCGTAATTGGTGATGAAATTGATGCCGCCCTGTCGCCACAGCTCGACCTGCTTGGAGCGGTGGCGGGCCACTTTCGTGAAGCCCATACTCTCGAAAACCGGCTCGATCACACCTTTTTCAGGCGCTGAGAACTCGATGAACTCGAAACCATCAAGGCCAGCGGGATTGTCGAACAGGTCGGCCATTGCGTCTCTCCATGGGTCTGCTTAGTTTCATATGTAACCAATTTTCGGCAAGGCTTCAACAGCGAGATCAGAGAAATGAGTGAAGGTGAACATGCGCGCGCCCCCGAAGCCGAAGCGGCGGACACGCTCCGGCTTGGCGATTTCCTGCCCTATCGCCTGTCAGTGCTCTCCAACACCGTCTCGCGCGCCATCGCGACGGAATATGACCGCGCATTCGGGCTAAGCATCTGGCAGTGGCGGTGCATGGCGGTGCTCGGCGAGGCGCCGGGCCTGACCGCGCGCGAGGTGACCGAACGCACGGCAATGGACAAGGTTGCCGTCAGCCGGGCGCTGTCAGCGCTGGAAAGCGCAGGCCGTTTGCGCCGCGAGGCCGACAGAAGGGACGCACGCGCCTCGCGCCTCTACCTGACCGCAGCGGGCACGGACACCTACAAGGCCATCATTCCCATCGCACGCCGTCATGAACATGATCTGCTGGCCGGATTGACACATGCAGAAAGACACATGCTCGGCGAGTTGCTGACCAGGCTTGCCCGGGCCGCTGCACCCGGCCGCCAGCTCTGGTAAGCGCAGGGATCGGCTCGCGCGAGTGGGGAACTGGCAAGACACTTGCTTAACCGTTGAGAGAATAGGACTGTCGGCCTGGGATTTGGGCCACCGGAATACTGCGCGCGCTGCGTGGAGGGGAAATAGCCGAATGCATCCGATCTTTCTGGCACTCGCGCTGCTGGCGCTGTTCGGGGTGCATCTCGCCCGCCTGCCAGCGCGCGGCGGGATCCTTGCCGCATCCGGCGCTTTCCTCATTGGCCTGGTCGCCGCAGCCCTCCTGATACGGCTGGTCCTTGGCGGGCTCGGCATCGGGCGCACGACTGATTTTGACCGCGTGGTGAATGACGCTGTTGCACGCGTGCAGGCCGACGAGGCACCGCTGATCGTGTTCTCCGGGGCCAGCTATTCGCGCAACGCAATTGATGACCATCGCCTGACCGAAATCCTGCGGGCGCGCGGATATCCCCACCGGGCGGTCAATCTCAGCCTCGAAGCCGCCTCGATGCTGGAACGGCGCGCCCATCTCGATGCATTCATCGCCCGCTCCGGCCGCGTGCCCGACATCGTCTTCATCGAGGTGGCCGGCGATTTTGACCTGCGCGTGGCGCAATTCTTTGACAATTCGAAATTCTCGGTGCGCGGAATTGAACAGTTCGGCCCGGCAGCAACCATCTGGACGGCGCGCGGCCTTGCCGGCGGGGCCTGCCCCGGCCTGACCGGATGCCTGAAGGACACCGCATTGCTGGGCGCCCATGCAGCCCTGAATTTCATGAATGTGGGGCTCGCCGCCAGCGCGCAGCCCCCGGGCCAGGCCGGGCGGCTTGCAAGCTATGACCCGCAGACCGAGCCGCGCGAAGAGGTCGACCTGATGGATCGCGCGATCGGCCTTGGCACATCAGACACCAGTGCGCCCGCAGCGAGCCCGGACTGGGCGCGCGCCTTGCGTGACACCTGGCGCGCCCGGCTGGAGGCCAAAGGCGTGCGCGCCATCGGCTATTACTTCCCGCCAGTGATAGATCCGGGCAAGCGCGCCTATGCCGAAGCGCTTTGCCGGGGCGAGCTTGCCGGTCTTGCCTGCATCTCGCCGCAGGACCCGGCCTTGCTGGACGCGCTTGACGCAGATGTCTGGTTCGACCCGGCGCACCTGCTCGACCCGGGCGCCCAGACCTATGTGACATGGCTGGCACTGCAGCTCGAAACCAGCGGCGTGCTGGACGACCACGGCGCACCGGCCATCGAGGGGGCGGGCCAGCCATGATCTTCACCGAGCCCGTCTTCCTGGCGTTCCTTGCGCCGGTCTTCCTGCTTTACTGGTTTGTGCTGCGCGGCCGTGAAGCCCGGCTCAGCCTGCTGCTGGCAGCCTCGGCCCTGTTTTATGGCTGGTGGGACTGGCGCTTCCTGTTCCTGATCGCGCTGGTGATCGTGATCAGCTGGTTTGGCGCCATACGCGCAGGCCAGTTTCCAAGGGACCATCCCGTGCGCCGGTTCTGGCTGACAGCCGCGATCGTGATCAATCTCACCGTTCTGGCCATCTTCAAGTATTTCGGCTTCTTCGCCGCAAGCAGCGCCGCCGCGCTCGAGGCCATGGGGCTCAACGCCTCCATCCCTGTTGTCAATATCCTGCTGCCGGTTGGCATCTCCTTCTACATCTTCCAGGCGATTTCCTATGTGATCGACACTGCCCGCGGCCAGATCGCACCTGAACGCCGCATCCGGCGGGTCGCGCTGTATATCGCATTCTTCCCGCAGCTGGTCGCAGGCCCGATCGTGCGCGCGGCAAGCTTCTTTCCCCAGATGGAAAAGGCAAAGCGCCTGTCGGGCGCCCTGATTGCGTCGGGCGGGCGCGCCTTCCTGATCGGCTTTGCCTACAAGGCAGGGATCGCCGACAATCTCGCCCCCTTTGTGGACCCGGTCTATGGCAGTGCGCTGGTGGCTGGCGACGCCGACCTGTCAGCCTGGTCCAACAGCGCCCTGATCGGGGCGACACTGGCCTTTGCCGGGCAGATCTATTTCGACTTTGCCGGCTATTCGCTGATGGCAATCGGCGTGGCGCGCTGGTTTGGCTATTATATCCCGAAGAATTTCGACTACCCGTATTCAGCCCGCTCTGTGACTGAATTCTGGCGCCGCTGGCACATCTCCCTGTCGACCTGGCTGCGCGACTATCTGTATATCCCGCTGGGCGGAAACCGGGCCGGCCAGTGGCTGACCTATCGCAACCTGATGGCGACCATGGTGCTGGGCGGCCTCTGGCATGGCGCAGCCTGGACCTTCATCGCATGGGGCGCGCTGCATGGCGCCGCGCTCGCCTTTCACAGGGCCTTTTTTGTTGGCACCGAGCGGCGGGCCGGCGTCATTCTCGCGCTCATACTGACCCAGGGATTCATCTTGTTGTCCTGGGTGCCGTTCCGGGCCGAAGACTTCACCGACATGCTCACGGTCTGGTCAGCCTTTGCAGGGCTTCGCGCGGGCGGGCCCGACACCCTGCCCTGGCTGGTCTGGGGCGTGCCGCTGCTTGTCGCCCTCGACGCGGTCATGGGGCGCTCGCGGCTGTCACGGTTGTCGCGGGCGCGTTTCCTGCGCAATCCGCTTGTCTGGTGGGGGGGGCTGGGCGCGGTCACAGCCATGCTGCTCGCGCTCTACCCGCTCGAAGCGGCACCATTTGTTTACTTCCAGTTCTAAGCGGGGAATAGTGTTCCCCATGCCTATGAGGAACATTCTCGTGGCGATAGATGCCACGCTTGACACTGCTTTCGATGCGACGGCAAAGGCGCGGCCGCCCGTTGTTGAGAGCCTTGCCTCGCTGGACGCGGTTACCGGCGTGGATTTCAGCCCACCGGTCATACTTTGCGCCGCTTCGAACGCAGCACGCGCACGCGGTGCCTTCCTGGTGACCGGCGATTGTGATGGCAGCGCAATCGCGCTCGACCCCGTCGGCACGCCAATCCTGAGAAGCGCCGTGGCGCTCGCCTGGCGCGACCTGCATGCCAGCGGCGCGGAACTGATGATGCTGCCCGCCGGTGCCGGACTGCCCGCCACGCTGCCGCCTTTCAACCCGACCGCAACCGGGCCGGTCTTGACTCTTGACCAATTCGAAGCGACCGACGCGCGCGGCGTGTTCCGTCCGATGGACGCAGCCTGGAAGACCGCCTGCGCAGATAGCTGAAAAGGGGGACATGATCTTGGGCAAGTATTTCGGCACGGATGGCATCAGGGGGCCGGTCGGCAAATCGCCGCTGACACCGGAAGGGATCGCGGCGCTGGGCCGCGCGGCCAGCCAGTGGGTGAGCGCTGACGCGCCCGGCGAAAAACACGTTGTGATCGGGCATGACACACGCGGCTCATGCCGCTGGATCAGCGCCATTCTGGTATCAACCTTCAATGCCATGGGGCTCGATGTTGTCCATCTTGGCACCGAGACGACACCCGGCGTGGCCGCCGAAACCCGCAGCCGCTCGGCAGCGCTCGGCATTATCATCACCGCCTCGCACAATCCGTTTACGGATAATGGCGTCAAGCTGTTTGGCGCCGACGGCTTCAAGCTGCCCGACGCCACACAGGCACAGATCGAGGCGGCAATGGATAGCCCGGCAACTGCCGGCGTTGGCGCGCGCGAACTCGGTAGTCTCGACACCCAGGCTGGCTCGCGATCCTACGAGGCGGCGCTGCAGGCGATCGCGCCGGAAGGATCACTTGATGGGCTGAAACTCGTCGTCGATTGTGCCAACGGCGCTGCCTCTCCGCGCGCGCCCGGCTGGCTGCGCAGGCTCGGCGCCGATGTCGACGCGATTGGCGATGGCCCGGACGGGGTCAACATAAACGAGGCATTTGGCGCAACCCACCCCGAAGCGCTTGCCAGCCGCGTCCTCGCGACGGGTGCGCATGCCGGGATTGCGTTCGATGGCGATGCCGACCGGCTGGTCATGGTCGACGAGACCGGTCGCATGGTCGATGGCGACCAGCTGCTGGCACTCATCGCGAAGGACTGGCATCGCTCCGGCCGGCTCAGGGCCGCAGGCGTGGTGGCCACCGTCATGTCGAATCTGGGATTTGAACGCCACCTGGCAGAATGCGGCCTGACGATCGAGCGCACCAGTGTCGGCGACCGGCATGTCGTGCAGGCCATGCGCGCCGGCAATTACAATCTCGGGGGCGAACAGTCGGGCCACATCGTGCTGCTGGACTCAACGACAACCGGCGACGGGCTGATGGCGGCGCTGGAGGTCCTGCGCATCGCAAGGGCTGACGGGCGGCCCTTTTCAGAGGTCCTGCGCGTTTTCGATCCTGTCCCCCAGGAACTTGTCAATGTGCGCTACAATGGCACCGACCCCCTGGAGAGCGAAAAGGTGCAGGCCACCATCGCCTCAGCCTGCGAAGAACTGGGCGACACCGGGCGCGTGCTGGTGCGCAAGTCGGGGACCGAGCCGCTGATCCGTGTCATGGTTGAAGCGCGCGACACGCGCGCCCTGGAGACGACACTTCACGAGGTCGTCACTGCTATCGAGGCGGCGGGCTGAAGCAGTTTGGCAGGCTTCCTGCCCGGGGGTGCGCATGTCTTCTGCAAACGAACCTTCCAGCCCCTCGGGCCTTGTGGCCCTGACAGGCGGCGGCCCGCACGCCTGGATCACGATCAATGCCCTGCGCGAGGCCTATGGCGAGGTGACCGTCATCCTTGAGGAGGGCGAACCGGGCGGTGTTTTCTGGCGGCGGCGCCTGAAACGCCTCGGCCCCCTCATCGTGGCAGGACAATGGGGCCAGATGCTGCTCGCCAAGGCCACCAAGCCGCTTTCGCGCGCGCGGGTGCCCGAACTTGTCTCGCAATACGACCTGCAAGCGGAACCGGCACCTGATCAGTTGATCCTGCGGGTTGCCTCGGTCAACAGCAAGGCGTGCCGCGAGACCCTGCGCGCGATGATGCCCCGCGCCGTCTATGTTGTCGGCACACGGATGATCAGCGCAGAAACCCTTCAGAGCATCCCGGCGCCCTTCGTCAACTATCATTCCGGGATCACGCCCGGATATCGCGGGATTCACGGCGGTTATCACGCGCTGGCCCGAGGCGAGCCCCAGCATTTCGGCGCGACGCTGCACCTCGTCGATGCCGGGATCGACACCGGCGACATCCTTGCACAAGTACAGGTCACGCCGGAAAAAGGCGACAATTTCCACACCTATCTCTGGCTGATGGCCGCGCAGTCGCGCCAGGCCGTGGTCTCGGTCATGGGTCAGGCCCTGAACGGGCAGCTGCGACCCTATCGGCGCGATGACATGGCTGATGGCCTGTATTTCGGGCCGACGCTGTGGAGCTATCTATGGGCCGGGCTGAGGCGCGGGGTCTGGTGACGACACCGCGCGCGCATGGAGATCATATTCATCGGCATCGGTAATCTGCGCACTGACGATATCGCCTGGCTGGGCATCGCCTGCCACGCCAAGGTCGAGATACACCTGCCCGTCCACCTCCGGCGCGTCAGCTCGTGTGCGCGCGATCCATTCGCCAGGTGCATCGCCCGGCGCATCGAGAATGACCGGCTGCACCGTGCCCACTTGCGCGCGTGCCCGCCCGGCCGAAATCTGCGCCTGCAGCGCCATGAACCGGTGCCAGCGCTCTTCCTTTACCTCTTCGGGCACATGGCCGGGCAGGCTGCGGCTGTCGGCATGCGCGACATTCTCATATTTGAAACAGCCGGCCCGGTCGATCTTCGCCTCGGCGATAAAATCGAGCAGGGTCTGGAAATCCTCCTCGCTCTCGCCGGGAAACCCGACAATGAAGGTTGAGCGGATGGCAAGTTCCGGCACGGTGCGGCGCCAGTTGGAAATACGCTCAAGCACGCGATCCTGGCTGGCCGGGCGCTTCATCGCCCTGAGGATGGCGGGCGCGGCATGCTGGAACGGGATGTCGAGATAGGGAAGCACCAGGCCCTCTGCCATCAGGTCGATAACCCGGTCGACATGCGGATAGGGATAGACATAGTGCAGCCGCACCCAGGCACCGAGACTGCCGAGCCCGCGGGCGAGATCAAGAAACCGCGTCTGGTATTCCTCCCCCCGCCAGGTCTGCGCAGCATATTTCACGTCGAGCCCATAGGCAGACGTATCCTGGCTGATGACCAGGAGTTCCTTCACGCCGGCCCTTACAAGGTGTTCCGCCTCGGTGAGGACATGGTGGATCGGGCGGGACACAAGGTCGCCGCGCAGCTTCGGGATGATGCAGAAGGTGCAGCGATTGTTGCAGCCCTCGGAAATCTTCAGATAGGCATAGTGGCGCGGGGTCAGCCTGAGACCGGCTGCGGGGATGAGATCGCGCTTGAAGTCATGCGGCGCGGGCAACGCCGCGTGCACGGCGTCCATCACCTGTTCATACTGGTGCGGCCCCGTGATCGCGAGCACCCGGGGATGTGCCGCCTCGATCACGCCAGGCTCGGCGCCAAGGCATCCGGTCACGATCACCCGCCCGTTCTCCTCGATTGCCTCGCCAATGGCGTCAAGGCTCTCTTCGCGCGCGGTGTCGAGAAAGCCGCAAGTGTTGACGATAACGATATCGGCGCCCGCATAGTCCGGACTGAGGGCATAGCCTTCGGCGCGCAGACGGGTCATGATACGCTCGGAGTCGACGAGCGCCTTCGGGCAGCCAAGGGACACCAGTCCCACTTTCGGAAGCGTTGTGGTCATGACGAGCGTCTACACCGCACAGCACGCGCGCGCCAAGGCGGAATGCTCATCTGCCGCAGGCCTTATACCAATCTGCGCGGATGATGACTCATCCGCTGTTACGGCGCATAAGCGCCGACGCGCAGTCGCGCCTGCCCTGCGCTGCATGGATCGGTTTTGGATCCATGCAGCTTGGTATTACGGGGCGCAGCGAAATGGCTTGCCAGCCCGCCTCGCATATATTATGTGATTGAACGCTTACTTTTGGAGGTTTGGACAATGTCGGTTATTCGACTGGATCTCTCCGCGCTGACGGGCGCCGGTGACATCACCGAAGAAGAGGCCGCGCGGCTGAAGGCACTTGCCATGCCCGACCAGAAAGCCGGGCTGGTGGTCAATCTCCTGCTGTTTGGTGGCGCGCTGGCTGTCGCTGCGAGCGCGCTGGCGCTTGTCCCGAACGCCACGACCGGGCTTGTGCTTGCCCTGATTGCGCTGGGCGGGGGCGGCGCCCTGAAAGCGCTGGACCGCCGCGAGGACTGGCGGGTTCTCTGGCAAGGGCTTGCTTTCATTGGCGTGCTCGGCGTGTCTGGCTGGATCGCAAGCGAGTTCCGGGAGGCCCTCTTTTGGCCTCCCATTGCGATCGCGGCCCTGACAATTGCCGCAGCAATCGGTTTTCGCTCCGCCTTCCTGTCGGCGCTCAGCGTGCTTGCCTGCGGCGCCATACTCGGTTCCGGCACGGCATACTGGCATGCAAGCTACGCGATATTCGTGAGCGAACCGACGCTGACCATCACGCTTCTTTCGGCCCTTGCTGCAGGCCTCTATGCCTTGCGCACGCATGCTGGCAGGGCCTGGCGCGCCATGGCGACCAGCGCCGCGCGGGTCGCAGCCTTCCTCTCAGCGCTCGGCTTCTGGGTCGGCTCGCTCTGGGGCGACCATATCGGCGAGCACTGGGCGCGCAGTGAGGGGCGCTGGCGGGCGGCCATGGAATGGCGCGAAAATGCCGTTCATGTGCCCGAATGGGTGTTCAGTTTCGGTTGGGCCGGCGCGCTGGTGGCCCTGATCGCGACCCAGCCGCGCGGCGGGTTCCTGTCAGTGAGCGCTGTCGTCTTCCTGGCGATCCATGCCTACACACAATTCTTCGAGACATTTGGCGCCGAGCCGCTGGCCATGCTCATCGCCGGGCTCACCGCTTTCGGTCTGGCCGTCGCCGGCGCGCGCTGGATGGTCATGCGCAAGCGCGTTGAGAGCTAGCCCGGAACCGGCATTGACAGAGCCAATCAGGCGCCCAGCGCCACGCCCTTCCCGCTCATCATTTCCTTGAGTTCACCGCTCTCATACATCTCCCGGATGATGTCGCAGCCACCAACGAATTCGCCCTTCACATAGAGCTGGGGAATGGTCGGCCAGTCCGAATAGGCCTTGATGCCTTCGCGCACATCCTGGTCTTCCAGCACATTGGTCGCGACATATTCCGCGCCGATGACGTCGAGAATCTGTACCACGACCGAGGAGAAACCGCATTGGGGAAAGGTTGGCGTGCCCTTCATGAACAGCACGACATCATTGGATTTTACGGCCTCGTCGATTGCGGCCTTCACGGCATCGGACATGGGTGTCTGGCTCCTTGTTAAGTCTTGTTGTGCAGATGTGCAGCGCGCGCGCCTGCGTCAAGTCGCGCGGGGCTTCAGGCGCGATCGGCGGCCTCGTCCTCGCTGGGCGCGAAATCCGGCGGGCTGGGCATGCGCTCAAGGGCGCCGGACAGCAGGAAGCCCCAGATTTGCGCATTCAGCGCGCGGGCGGCCTGGCTTTCTTCGGCCTCGATCCTGGCATGCAACACGACAAGTTGGCCGACCAGCCGGTCGCGCACAGCGGTCAGTTCGGAGATTTTCAGCGATTGCGGCTGGGCGTCATCCTCGACACCGCCGGCCTTGAGCAGGACGCGCGCACCATCGATTTCCCGCACCAGCCGGTCTGCCGCACCGTCCCAGGCTTCTCCCGCCATCATCGCCATCAGGCCGATCATGCCTGCCTGCCCGCCGGCATAATGACCTTCCAGATGCGGTGCGACATCGCTGACCAGCGTGCGCCCGAGCTTTTCGAGGATCATCGCAATATCGGTCATGCCGGCAGCTCCACGCCATATTTCGGGGCAAGTCGCGCTGCCAGTGTCAGCTCATGGGCGGCATGGGTGAACCAGCCCGACCAAGCCAGGATCGGGTCGTCATTGGCCCCGTCAGCAAAGGCGCGCGCCGAGGAAATCCAGATGCCGATCGCCTTGACGCTGGCAAAGAGTGACCACCATTCAAAGGCCGCGGCGTCAAATTTGCAGCCCGAAGCCCCCTCCCAGGCCGCAATCGCTTCGGGCCAGGCGATAAAGCCGGCGGCGCGTTCGCTGTCATTGGCGCACCAGAGCGGGTCGCACGCCCATGCCAGGTCTTCATAGGGGTCGCCGATATGCGCCATTTCCCAGTCGAGCACGGCGATGATCGAACCGTTGCCGTCATGCAGGAAATTGCCGGAGCGGAAATCGCCATGCACGATGGAGAGCCGCTGCGCGGGTGGCGGCGGGCTGCGCCGCAAGTGCCGGATGGCCGCCGCAGCAATCGGTTCGGGATGCAGCCTGTCCTTCTCGATCTCGCCGGCCCAGTAATCAAGCTCCCGGCGCCAGCAATCTTCCGGCGCGGGCACGTCGATGACCCTCGACAGGGGTGAGCCCTCGACAGGCGCGCCGGCGATGCGCCCGATATGGCTGAAGAATTGCCGGCCAATCTCGGCGCGGTGCGGGTCAACCGCATCGATCTGGAACGGGTTGAGCGCTGCCCCGCCATCGATCCGCTCCATCACGAAGAAGGGCGCACCCAGCGGGCCCGGATCGGTCTCGAGGAACAGGGCATCGGGCGCAGGAAGATCAATCCCGCGCATCGATTGTATGGCTGCGAACTCGACCTTGCGTTCGGTATCGATCAGGCTGTCGGCCGGGTCGCGGCGCAGGATCAGGCCCTTTTCGACACGCCCGTCCGGTCCGTCGAAGGCGATGTCGATGCTGTAGGTCTGGCGGCTGGCCCCGCCATGGATACGGTTCAGCGCGGTGACTTCGACATGGCTGGCCCCCGGCGTCCTCGCCTCTAAGAAGGCGGCGAACTGCCGGGCAAGTTCCGGTTCTTCGATACAGCTCATCGCACGTCACGCATCAAGAATGTCGCTCCAGCCGCTGGGAGCGTGCGGGCCGATGAACATCTGCTCCAGACTGCCGATCCCTTCATGTTGCAAGCCATCCTCATCGGTCAGGACCGCTCTGGAAATTGCCTGGATGTGCAGGTTCTCCGGATCGTTCCAG